>MNXL01000362.1:4563-6864 GCA_001871755.1 Anaerolineae bacterium CG2_30_64_16 | reverse complement strand
GACTGTGGCGCCGGCCCCGGTTGATCGCGGCCGCGCTGGGGTTGGCCGCGCTGCCGCTGCTCAGCTACGTCTACGTCTACCTGCGCGGCGCGCAACATCCCGAGTGGCGTGGGGTGGGCCAGTGGGCCAGCGCGGGGCAGTGGTTCTGGAGTTTTATCTCGACGCGGCAGGGTCGGGCTGAGCTGACCTGGGCGTTGAGGCCGTTTCTGACCGCGGAGTTTCCCAGCCTGATCTGGGGTGAGCTGACCTGGCCGGGGCTGGTCGCGGGGCTGGCAGGGCTGGCCGTACTGGGCCGGCGCCGGGCGATTGCGCTCTACGCCACGCTGGCGATCTACCTGGCCTTCTGCTGGATCGATCGTTTGGGCAACTGGTACCAGGTGATCATGCCGGCCTACGCGCTGCTCGCGCTGGGACTGGGGGCCGCGGCGGCTTGGGCCTGGCAAGCTGCCGGCGAAGCGCGAGGCGCACCGCGTCATACGCAACTCTCCGGCCCTTCGGCCTTCCTCAAGACAAAGTTCGGCCTTGCTCAGGACAGATCCGCAATTCGCAATCCGCAACCTGTACTGGGGTCCCTCCCGAGTACATCGAGGGGCCCAGACGAAGTATCCGCAATCCGTTTTCTCATCCTCCTCTCCTTCACCGTCCTGCTCCTTTACCGCGGCAGCGCCTCCTACCCTCGGGCCGATTCGCGTGATCGCCCTGAGGACACCGGCCTGCTCCCTGGCTGGGCGATCCTGGCCGATGTGCCGCCCGCGGGGACGGCCGTCCTGGGCACGCTGCCCGAGGCGCTGGCGTTGAACTATCTGACCGAGATCTGGGGCGAGCGGCCCGATCTGCGTAGCGTGACCAGCACCCAGGCGCGCGGCCTGCTCGCCGCGGGTGAGCCGTTGGCCGTCACCGAGGCCGCGTTACCGCTCGTGCCGGTCGAGGTCAGCCCGGACGCGCACTACAGCGCGTTGGGTCGGACCCTGATCGCGGTACGCGCGGCGCCGGGCATGGAGCTGCCCGCTGTGCTGCCCGGCGGTGTGCAGGGGGGCTTGCTGCCCTGGAGGCACGACTTCGGCGCGGGGTTGAGATTGGTGGGTGGCGTGGCTCAGACCCGAACGGTGCCCGAAAGCCCTGCGGGTCTGGAGGAGATCGTCGTGACTTTGGTCTGGCAGGCCGCGGTCACGCCCGATCAGGATTGGTCCGTGTCGGTGCGCCTGACGCAGGCCGGTCAGGAGATCGCCCAACTGGATCGGCAGCACCCTGTGGACGGCGTGTACCCCATGACCCGCTGGTCGCCGGGGGAGGTGGTGGCCGACGCGTATCCGTTTGTGCAGCGTCCGGGCGCTCAACCGGACGGCGTGCGCGTGATCCTCTATCGCCAAACCGCGGACGGCGGTTACGTGAATCTGGATCTGGCGGAGTTCCCGTTACAGTTGGAGTCGTTCAGTGGATCTGATTGACGCGACGGGTGTGTGGTGGTAAGATGTGAAGTGTCAAAGCTGGAGTGCAGAATTGAGGTGTCAAAATGAGTGCAGTGAGTCAATCAACCCGGTATATCTCTCCGGCCTTGCGTCAGCAGTTGTTCGAGGCGCTTTCGACCGCATCGGAGGCGCCGGCCCCGCTGCGGATGACCTACGAGGAGTTCCTGGCCTGGGCCGACGAGGACACGCTGGCCGAATGGGTGGATGGGGAGGTGGTGATGACTACTCCGGCATCGGATCGCCATCAGGACTTGGTGGGTTTTCTGGAGAGCCTCTTGCGACTGTATGTCGAGGAGCATGAGCTGGGTGTGGTGCGCATTGCGCCCTTCCAGGTGAAGCTGGAACAGGGCCGCGAGCCGGATCTGATCTTCATCGCCCGCGAGCATCTGGCGCGGTTGCAGGAGAACCGTGTGGAGGGTCCCCCCGACCTGGTCGTTGAGATCGTCTCGCCCAAAAGCGTGGCCCGCGACCGGGGGGAGAAGTTCTACGAGTATGCGCAGGGCGGCGTGCCCGAATACTGGCTGATCGATCCCCAGGCGCGTTGGGCCGAGTTCTACCGGCTGAAAGAGGGCTATTACCGGCCGGCGTTCAGCGGTGAGGCGGGGATCTACCGCTCGGAGGCGGTGGCCGGTTTCTGGCTGCGGGTCGAATGGCTCTGGGGGCCGCCGCGCGTGTTGCAGGCCCTGCGCGATTTGCAAGTGATCTGAGCGTCGTCAGTTTTTCGCGTCACACCCGCGAACGCGGGTGTCCAGGCTTGTGGATTCCCGCGTGCGCGGGAATGACGGCGGATGAGGCGTCGTTGGGCAGCGGGGAGTCGTGGATTCCCGCGTGC
>MNXL01000362.1:0-4549 GCA_001871755.1 Anaerolineae bacterium CG2_30_64_16 | reverse complement strand
GCGTCGTTGGGCAGCGGGGAGTCGTGGATTCCCGCGTGCGCGGGAATGACGGCGGATGAGGCGTCGTTGGACAGCGGGGAGTCATGGATTCCCGCGTGCGCGGGAATGACGCGAAAGTGGGATGCATTGTCTTCCCCCTTGGTTGTGCATTCGAAGGACAACAAATGACCGACACCGTGGAGGTATCGGTCATTTGGGGGGAGCAATTGGCGCTATTGCGCCCTGACAATCTTAGCCGTTCGTAGTGCCACTGGGCAACTGCGTTCCCATGCGTGGGAAGGACATGCCAAAGCCGGGATGGCCGCCACGGCCGCCACGGCCCATGCGCCCACCGAAGCCCCAGCCGTTCTCCAACCCCTGGAGCATCCAGTCCGCCTGTTCGCGGGTGATCTTGCCGTCTGTGACCGCCTGCTCGATGGCCGCACGCTGCGCCTCGATCTGCGCGGTCTTGACCTCATTCTGGATGTCTGCCAGGTCTACACCCTGCGCCTCGGCGATTTCCGCCAACGTCTTGCCGCTGTGAAGCTGCTCGAACAGTTCGGCCGGGGTCAGGTTTAGCGTTTCAGCGATTTTGTCGTAAATCGTCCAGCCACCCTTGCCAAATCCGAACCCACCAAACTCACCAAAACGTCCGCCGAGCCTGCCGAGCATGTCGCACGGCGCCTGGGGCGTGGCCGTATCACCTGCTTGCGGAGTCGCCTCTTGCGCCAGCGCGACACCGCCGACCAGCAGCGATATCACCAGGCCCACGGCCACGACGAGCACTAACTGTCTCTTCATCTTTGACTCTCCTTTCTCTGATCTCTGACGAGCTGGATCGATCAGCGCCGAACTGGATCGATCATTGCCGTCTGTCGCTCAGTCTATCAAGGAAATCTTAGAAGTTCGTGAGAGAGAAGATGAGAGTTGCGTTTGTTGAAAACCGGTTTGGTTGCGGCCGGAGGCCGCGCTATGTTGTGCTGCTCACGCTTTGCGTGACGTTATACTCGCCACGGACACAAAGTGAGGTTGTCCGATGCGGGCATCGTCTCGATGCTGTGCATCGTCTCGATGCCCGCATCGGCGTCACCTTGTCACCCTGTCACCTTGTCACCCTGTCACCCTGTCACCTTGTCAAGCATATTGGTAGACTGACCGTGAAGCAGCTCCCGCGGCCCGGAATGCTCCTGACGGTGATCTCGCCCCCGTGCGCCTGGGCGATGGCCTGGGCGATGCTGAGACCCAGGCCGTAGTGAGCATGGTGGCCACCCGTGCGGGCTTCATCCGCGCGATAGAACCGATCGAAGACGCGGGGCAGGTCAGCCGGCGCGATGCCGGCGCCGTTGTCCTCCACTTCGACCACGGCGTGCTGGCCCTGCATCCGACCGGCCAGCCGGATCGTGCCGCCGGCCGGCGTGTAGCGCATGGCGTTGTCCACCAGGTTGAGGAACAAACGCGTGAGCTGGTCGCGATCCCCCATCACCCACAGGCCGGCCGCGATCTCGTTGCACAACGTCTGGCCCAGTTCCTCACTGGCATAGGGCGCGGTCGTCTCGTAGAGATCGGTGAGCAGTTCGCTGAGGTTCAACGCCGCGAACTCCTGCGCCAGTTGTTCGGTGTCGGAGCGGGCCAGGAACAGCGTAGCCTCCACCAGGCCGGTCATGCGGTCGATCTGGCCTTCTACCTGCGTCAGGGTGGTTTGCAGCTCCGCGGCGGTACGAGGGCGGTTGAGCGCGACGCCGATGTTGCTCTTGATGAGCGCCAGGGGTGTGCGCAAGTCGTGGGAGATGTCTGCGGTGAAGCGCCGCTCGCGCTGGAATGCCGCCTGCAAGCGGTCGAGGAGGCCGTTCAAGGTGGCTGCCAGTTGCCCTAACTCGTCATCTTGGGGGGGCTGCGGCAGGCGCTCGGCCAGGTTGCGGGCTTCGATGCGCCGCGCGGTGGCTGTGATCGCCTTCACCGGCCGCAGCGCCCGGCCAGCCAGCCACCACCCGCCCGCGGCCGCGGCCGGCAGCCCCAGCACCAGGCCCAGCAGCAGCGCGGTGAACAGCAGGTTGCGCAGTCGTTGCAGATCGGTCGTGATCGTGCCAACTTGCAAGATATACTGGGTTGGATTGCCCAGCGGCAGGGTCAGCAGACGCAGTTGGATCGGGATCGAGCGGCGCAGGACACCGCCGCCCGGCTGCGGTCCCAGCGGCCGGGCGGGCATGGCGACTATCTCCGACCACGTCTTGCCGTTCCGCGCGGCCTCCACCGCGGCTGCGGCGATCGGCACGTGCCGCGCCGGTAAACCCGACGACCGCACTACCCGGCCATCCAACGTCAGGAACCGGTAGGCGACGTCTACGGCCACCGGGTCTTCCCCGCGCAACAGCGTCTCGGTCAACTGTCGCGCGGTGTCCAGCAGCTCACGATCGGCGGCCTGACGCAATTGCCAGGCGCCACCCACGTAGATCACGCCGGCAAAGGTCACAAACATGACCATCAGCACCAGCGTGTACCACAGAGTCAGCCGTTGGCGGATCGACAACATCTACACTCCGAGCATCTCCAGGCCCTAACCCGTGAGATGCTTGCTTTCTGTGCAAGGATTTCTCTGTCGGCTTTCCCTGCTTTGGGTCCGGCTTGTCAGGGTTAGGGCCACGTCACTCCGTTTCCGCCAGCTTGTACCCCACACCGCGCACCGTGTACAGCAGCTTGAGCTCGTTCGGCGCCTCGATCTTGCGGCGCAGGTAGCGGATGTACACGTCCACCACGTTGGAGCCACCCGCATAGTCGAAGTTCCACACCTGATCGAGGATCGCATCGCGCGTGAGGACCTGACCGGTGTGACGTAGCAGGCAGTGGAGCAGGCGGAACTCCAGGGGGCTCAGGTCGATCTGCCGACCGCCACGGCGGACTTCGTGGGTAGCCTCGTCCAGGGTCAAATCTGCGACTTGCAGCGGGCCGATCTGGATCTCGCGCGTCCGGCGGGCGAGGGCGCGCAGCCGCGCCAGCAGCTCCCGAAAGGCAAACGGCTTGGTCAGGTAGTCGTCCGCGCCGCTGTCCAGGCCATAGACGCGATCGTCGACCGCGGTGAGGGCCGTCAGCATCAGGATGTGGCTGGTTACCCCCTCGTCGCGCAGGCGCCGGCACACTGTGAAGCCATCCAGCCCGGGCAGCATCACGTCCAGGATGATGACGTCGTACGCCGCGGCCAGCGCGTAGTCGATCGCGTCGCGGCCGTTGCCGACCACATCGACGGAGTAGCGCTCCTCGGTCAGCCCGCGCTGCACGGTTTCGGCCAGGGCCGGTTCATCTTCGACGAGCAGAATACGCATGATGAAGGCTCCCTCGATCCTCCTCAGTCCCTAATCCCTAATCCCCAATCCCCAACCTGTACTGAGCCCAGACGAAGTATCCCCAATCCCCAATCCCCAATCTCCAAATCCCCAATCCCCAATCCCCAATCCCAAATCCCCAAATCCCAAATCCTACACGAACATACCCGCCCAACATGAGAAGCGCATGAGTTGACCGGTGATGCAAAACGCCCCGCCGGCGTGTGGCCCAGGCGAGGCGTCTGTTGCTCCAGCTCTGTCTGCGATCCCTCGCGCTACGCCTCTTCGGCCGCGCGCTCGACCTGGACGGCGACCTGGACGCTCACCCCTGAGCCCAGTTTCACGATGACCGCATGCCTGCCCAACGTCTTGATCGGGTGTTCGATGTCCACCAACCGGCGATCGATCTCCGCGCCGGCCGCCCGGCTCAGCTTCTCGGCGATATCTGCGTTGGTGACCGAGCCGTACAGCCGATCGCCCTCGCCAGCGCGCATCTGGAGGGTCAGCGTCTGGCCCTCGATCCGGCCGGCCAGCGTTTTGGCTTCGGTCAGCTTGCGCTCAGAGCGGCGTTTCGCCGCATCCTGAATCGACCTGGCCTGTTTTATGGCCCCATCGGTGGCAACCACAGCCAGTTTGTTCGGGACCAGATAGTTCTGGGCGTAGCCACCCGAGGTATGTTTGATGTCACCGGCGCGGCCCAGCCCCTCGACGTCTTTCAACAGCAGGACTTGCATGGTACGTTTTCTCCTTGCGATCCGAAACTTTGAGACACGGCCAATATTATACACCGGAAACTGCGAAATCCCAAGTCGTGAACCGCGCGTCCGCGCGTCCTAACCCGGACAAGGCCGCTGCGCTTACGAGCCGGAACCAAAAAGACGACAGCCGCCACTCCCAAAATCCTTGCACAAAAAACAGGAATTTCGGGGGTTAGGCACTCTCATGGAGGAATCAGATAGACTTCAGACATTCCAGCCAAGCCAAAGGCATCCTGAGGCCCCTCCCGAGCCCGACGAGGGGTAGGCTCACAGCCGTATCGAAGGGTGTCTTTGGCGTCGAATGTACGACTTCTATCTGCCTTGTCTCTCAGCTTGCCAACTCAGCGAACATCGTGTATAATTGGATCAATAAAACGGTACGTCGTTTATCTCTCTCGACGAATCGTCGCCCCACTGTGGGCGGCTTGCCTGAAAGGGCTAGTCGAGAGAGTTTCTTTTGTCCCCGACTATCCAAAACGCTCATGCCAGAAAATG
>MNXL01000398.1 GCA_001871755.1 Anaerolineae bacterium CG2_30_64_16 | reverse complement strand
TTGAATAAAACCGATAGATTCTGCTTCTGTTTGTTCAAAAATATGGTGACAGGTTGTCGGGGTCACTTTTCAGCATACATCCACATCTGATGAGACCGAATCCGGCTTGCAACGCTACTTCGGGAAACCTGTCAGGTCTTAACTTAATGACATTGGGTACGTGGTAGATTGGGACATGGTAGATTGAGACATCGCGATTCCCGCTCGGTTCGTTGGAGTGTGGTGTAACCGCCGTTCGGGCAACTTCACGATGAGGTCTGCTGCCAGGCTACCGTGGCGACAATTCACCAAGCTACCAAGCTACTAATTTACCAATTTACCAATCTACCAATCTACCAAGGTATGCTACGATACGAGGCTCACTATGCCCAACCCTACGCCTCGACACGCCCAAATCCTCTCCACCGGCCGCTACGTCCCCAAGCGCGTCATGACCAACGCCGAGTTCGAGCCGCTGGTGGGCAAGCCGGTGGACGAATGGCTGGTCAAGAACGTCGGCATCCGCGAGCGCCACGTGATGGCGGACGACCAGGCGACGTCGGATCTGATCGTCGCGGCCGGCCAGCAGGCCCTGGAGCGCGCAGGCCTGACCCCGGCCGACCTGAACCTGATCATCGTCGCCACCGACACGCCGGACTACATCAGCCCCGCGACGGCAGCGGCAGTGCAAGCCAAGTTGGGCGCGCTCAACGCGGGCGCGTATGACGTCAACTGCGCGTGTGCGGCCTGGGTCACGGGGATCGACATGGCCGCGCGTTACATCGCCACCGACGCGGAGATCAACACAATCCTGGTGGCCGGCGCCTACGGCATGACCAAATTCCTGGACTGGCACGACATCACCACCGCGACGTTGTTCGCCGACGGCGCGGGCGCGGTGGTGATCGGCGCGGGGGCAGAACCGGGTCACGTGGCGGGCAAACTGGTCGGCGCCGGACAATATCACGACGCGCTGGGCATCTACACCGGCGGCACCTATCGGCCGGCCACGCCGGAGGTCATCGCGGCCCACGGCAAGCCGGTAGTTCAGTTCGTCAAGAAATTCCCCGCGACCTTCAACGCCGACAACTGGCCGCCGCTCGTGCGGGGCGTGGCCGGCAAGGCCGGCTGGGCGATTGCTGACGTGGACATGTTCTTCTTCACGCAGCTCAACCTGCGCACCATCGAAGGCGTGATGGTCAACCTGGGCCAGCCACTCAGCAAGACGCACTGGATCATGGACAAATGGGGCTACACCGGCTCGGCCTGTATCCCGATGGCGTTGGACGACGCGGTGGAGCAGGGCAGGTTGCGCGCCGGCATGAAGGTCATCTTCTGCGCCACCGGGGGTGGGATGGCGATGGCGTGTAGCGCGTGGGTGTGGACGGTAGGTGTAACTGACAAGGTGACAAGGTGAACGGGTGACAAGGTGACCCGGTGACAGGGTGACCCGGTGACAGGGTGACGGGGTGACACGGTGATGGAGTGACTCTGACCCCTGACCCCCGACCCCTGACTCCTGACCCCTGTCCCCTGTCCACTGATCCTGGAGGCATCATGTACATCGGTGATTATCTGGGCCGCAGAGACATCTACACGCCGGACCGGCTGGCGATCATCGACGCGGGCAAGCCCGGCGAGCCGAAGTTCACCTACGCTCAGCTCAACGACCGGGCCAACCGGCTGGCCAATTTCCTGAAACAGGAGGTCGGGGTCGGTAAGGGCGCCCGGGTCGGCATCTTCGCCCGAGATGGCATCGAGCACCTGGACCTTTTCTTTGCGCTGAGCAAGCTGGCCGCGATCCACGTCGCTTTCAACTGGCGGCTGCACCCCCAAGAGCTCGGCCGGCTGGTCGAAGACACCACGCCCAAGGCCCTCATCTACTCCGACGACTTCCGCCTGACTATCGCCAACGTCCAGGCCAGCCCGGCCTCTGCGTCCATCACGCACTACCTGCACATCGACGGCCCCGGGGTGGCCGACAGCCTGCTTTTTGACGCGGTTCGGGACGCCGCGCCCGCTGACTCGGTCACCTGTGAGACGCTGGACGCTGAGGACATCGCCGCGCTACTCTTCACTGGCGGCACCACCGGGCTGCCCAAGGCCGCGCAGATCAGCCACCGGCAGATCGCCTGGAACACGCTCAATACTGTCATCCACGACGTAACCCACAACGACGTCTATCTGAACGTCTTCCCAATGTTCCACACCGGCGGCCTGCTCGTCTACACCGTACCGCAGGTGATCTTCGGCGGCGCCACGATCCTGACGCGGCAGTTCGATCCGGCGCAGGTGCTCGACTTGATCAAGCGCTACCGGGTGACCTTCTTCGCCGGGGTGCCGACCATGTACCAGATGCTGACCCAGGCGCCCAACTGGGCGAGCGCAGACCTGAGCAGCCTGCGCTTCTGCACGTCGGGGGGCGCGCCTTTGCCGGCGCCGCTCGTCGAAAAGTACACCGCCGAGAAGAAGATCCGCTTCAAACAGGGGTTCGGCATGACCGAGTTCGGGCCGGGCATCTTCGCGCTGGCCCCGGAGGACGCCATCCGCAAGGCCGGGTCCATCGGCCGGCCCAACTTCTACGTGGACGCCCGCATCGTGGACGACCACGACCGGCCGCTCGGGCCCCACCAGGTCGGCGAGCTGGTGCTGAAGGGACCGAGCTACTGCTCCGGTTATTGGGCCAACCCCGACGCCAGCGCGGCCGCGGTGGATGCCGAAGGCTGGTTCCACACCGGCGACCTGGCCTACTACGACGAGGGCTGGTACTTCTTCATCGTGGATCGCCTCAAGGACATGTTCATTTCGGGCGGCGAGAACGTCTACCCGGCCGAGATCGAAGCGGTGCTGTACAAGCACCCCGCGGTGCACATGGCCGCGGTCGTCGGCCTCCCGGATCCTAAGTGGGGCGAGGTCGGTCTGGCGTGCGTAGTGCTCAAGCCCGGCGCGGCCGCGTCCGCCGAGGAGCTGGTCGCGTTCATGCAGGAGCACCTGGCGCGTTACAAAGTGCCCAGGCGCGTCGAATTCCTGGATGCGCTGCCGATCTCGGCCGCGGGGAAGATCTTGAAGAGGGAGTTGAGGGAGCGATACGCGGGGTAGGCGGGCAGTGCTCGAATAAGGCCTTGGCATTAGTGCGAATTGTATGGTAGAATGTCCATATCGCATACAAGATCAGGAGGCCATATCATGCAATCACTTAAGCGCACCTATACACTTCCGGCAGATACACTCCAGCGATTTGAACAGGCCGTGGTACCGGGCAGGCGCAGCGCCACCGTTGACGAACTGCTGCGCGAATGGCTCGACCAGCAACGGCGAGAGCGCCTGCGGCAAGAGGTTATCGAAGGTTGCCAGGCGATGGCAGACGTGTATCTGGCAATCGAACGAGAATACCATCCACTGGAAGAGGAGGTGCACCGTGCCCTTGACGTTCAATCCGAGTCGGAGTGAGATCGTGCGCGTCCGACTTGACCCGGTCGTCGGGTCGGAGCAGTCGGGTGAGCGTCCGGCATTGGTCATCTCACCAGATCTCATCAATGAGCATTCTCCGGTGGTCCTGGTTGCATCCATCACGAGCAGGAAAACGGAGCGCATCTATCCATTTGAAGCCGTTATCGAGCCGCCTGAGGGAGGTTTGACGTTCCGCTCTAAAGTACTGCTTATGCAAATCCGTGCGGTGGATAAAGAGCGCCTGACCGGGCGCTACGGTCGAGTAAGTGCGGGAACCATGCAGCGCGTCGAGGACGCGCTGAAAGTAGCCACAGGCCTGACAAGAATCTGAGGAGCACGCCATGACCACCACCCCGATCCTGCCCGGCATCACCTCGTCCTTTATCGACACCCCCCGCCGTGCACATGTGCGCCGTTGTGGGCGTGCCCGATCCCAAGTGGGGCGAGGTCGGCCTGGCGTGCGTGGTGCTCAAATCCGGCACGGCCGTGTCCGCCGAGGAACTGGTCGCGTTCATGCAGGATCATCTGGCGCGCTACAAGGTACCGAAGCGAGTGGCGTTCCTGGACGCGCCGCCGATCTCGGCCGCGGGGAAGATCTTGAAGCGGGAGTTGCGGGAATGGAACTGGAAGATTACTTCAGCTTTCTCACACCTGACGATATCCGCGTCAAGGGAACGCGAATCGGCATCGAGACGGTGCTGGATGACTACCTCAACGGTGGACGCCTACCTGGCGCGCTGGCGCGCATACTGCGACTCGGCCTGGGAGGAGTGGCAGCGCAACTCCGCGCCGTTTGTGCAAGAGATGCGGAGCCGGTTGCAGCGCGCAAGAGAGCAGGTGTTGGCTGAGAAAGGGCTAGAGTATTATGTTTGTTGAAACGGAATGCCAGCATGGGGCAGGTCATCGAAGATCTCTACCTGTTTCGGTAGATTGGGGGTTTCAAGTCGCTGAGCACTGACCCGCAGAAACCCCTCACCTGTCTACCAATGTACCAATGCACCAATGTACCAATTCACCAATTCACCAACTTACCCGTCCGGAGGAACCATGCCCACCGACATCACCCACCTCTCGCTGGCTCAAATGGAAGCGATGCGGGCCGGCGCGCGCGTCGCGGTGCGCACTTGCATGGGGATCACGCCGGCCGACCGGGTGTTCATCCTGACCGATCGTGTCACGCATGGCATCGGCCGGGTGCTGGGCGAAGAAGCATCCGACGCCGGCGGTCAGGTGCTACTGCATGAGCTGGAACAGTATAGCGAGCGACCGGTGACCGCCCTCCCAGAACCTTTGCGCGCCGAACTGCTTAACTTCCGCCCGACCGTGACCTTCTATGCGGCGTCCACCCAGCCGGGAGAGGTGGCCTTCCGCGGCGGCCTGCGGGTCTTCCTGCTCAACGATCTGCACGTACGTCACGCCCACATGCCCGGCATCACCGCGCAGCTCATGCAGGAAGGGATGCGCACCGACTATCGCGCGGTGGCTTCGGTGACGCGGGCTGTCTACGACATAGCGCGGCTGGCCGAGACCATCCGGGTGACCACCCCTGACGGCACCGACCTGACCGCCACCTTCGACCCCGCGCTCCGCTGGGTGCCCAGCACCGGCATCTATCATCGGGCCGGGATGTGGGGCAATCTGCCCGAGGGGGAGACCTTCACCTGCCCGCGGACCGTGGACGGCATCCTGGCCGCGCATGTCATCGGCGACTACTTCAGCGCCAGGTACGGCGTGCTCAGGCGGCCGGTCGTCATCGAGATCCGGGATGGCCGGGCGACTGCCGTGCGGTGCCCGGATGCGACGTTGGCCGATGAGCTGGTGGCCTACCTGGACGGGGCGGAGAACGGCCGGCGGGTGGGCGAGTTCGCCATCGGCACTAACCTGGGGCTTAAGCGGCTCACGGGCAACATGTTGCAGGACGAAAAGCTGCCGGGCGCACACCTCGCTTTCGGCAACCCCTACCCCGCCGACACCGGCGCCACCTGGTCCTCTCCCATCCACGTGGACGTCATCCCGGTCCGCTGCACGATCGAGATGGATGGCGAGCCGATCATGCGAGATGGCCGGTTCGACTTCGAGATGTTGGGGATGGCGACACCGCGAGGGTGAGCGGTTGTTGGGTAGTAGGTATTAGGTATTAGGTATTGAGTGCTTGCCTTTGGCCGTTTCAGCTCTACCAACCCACCAATCTGCCAATTTACCAATCTACCAATTTACCAACCCACCAATTTACCAATCGTCCGGCATCCAGTTTCCAGCTTCGTGTACCGGAGGTTTCATGTTCATCGGCGATTGGCTGGGGCGACGCAACAACCTGACACCGCACAAGGTCGCCTTGATCGATACCATCAGCGGACGGAAAATCACCTATCGAGCGTGGTTCCAGCAGATGAACCGGACCGCTCACTTCCTGGCTGATGCGCTGGGCGTGGTCAAGGGAGACCGCGTCGCGGTGCTGGCGGCCAATAGCGTCGAGTATCTGGACACCTGGCTTGCCCTGGGCGTCCTGGGCGGCATCATGCAGAACCTCAACTGGCGGCTGGCCGTGCCGGAGCTGGAACGGGTGCTGCTGGACGCCGCCCCGAAGGTGCTCATCTACAGCGGCGAGTTCGCTGGACAGGTGAACGCGCTGCGCGGCCGGCTGTCCTCGATTCAACATTATGTCGCTCTCGATACGCAGGCGGACGCGACCGACCGGCCCTTTAGCGAGCGGGAGGCGTATCCCGACACGCCGCCGCCGAGCGTCGAGCTGAGTTGGGACGATCCCTGGGTGCTGTGTTACACGGGCGGTACCACCGGCCTGCCCAAGGGCGCGGTCCTGACGCACGGCTGCATGACCGCCAACTCGGTCAACACAGTGGTGAGTTGGGGCCTGACCTCCGACGATGTGGCGCCGCTGATCAGCCCGCTGTTCCACACCGGCGGGCTCAACGTCTACACCCTGCCCCTGGTGCACGTGGGCGGCACGACCGTGGTGACCAGGGGCTGGGACACCGACCAGATACTCGATCTGGTAGACGCCCGGACGATCACCCTCTTCTTCGCGGTGCCGGCCATGTTCGTGATGATGCAGGCGCACCCGCGCTGGGACAGGACCGACTTCTCGCACCTCAAGTACGTCATCAACGGCGGCGCGCCCTGCCCCATGCCGGTTTTCGAGAAGTGGTGGGCCAAGGGGGTGCCGTTCAAGACCGGCTACGGCCTCACCGAGGCTGGCCCCAACACCTTCTGGCTGCCGCCCGAAGACGTACAGCGCAAGCCGGGCTCGGTCGGCCACCCGCTGTTCCACGTGGACGTGACGATCGTGGACCCCCAGACCGGGCAACCATGCGGGCCGGATGAGGTCGGCGAGTTGCTGATCCGCGGCCCCCACGTCTGCGCCGGCTACTGGCGCAACCCGGCGGCCACGGCTGAGACCTTCCGGCCCACCAGGGCCCATCCCGATGGTCCAACCTGGCTCCACACCGGCGACCTGGCCCGTTGCGATGCGGAAGGGTACTACTACATCGTCGGCCGGTCGAAGGACATGATCATCTCCGGCGGCGAGAACATCTACCCGGCCGAGGTGGAGAGCGTCATGCACGCGCACCCGGCAGTTGCAGCGGCCGCGCTGATCGGCGTGCCGGACGAGAAGTGGGGCGAGGTGGGCCGCGCCGTCGTCGTGCTGAAGCCCGGCGAGACGTTGTCTGCCGATGACCTCTTGGCCTACCTGCGCGAGCACCTGGCGCGCTACAAAGTGCCGAAGTCGGTTGCCTTCGTGGCCGAGTTGCCGCTGACCGCCGCGGGGAAGGTGGATAAGAAGGCGTTGCGGGAGTAAAGTGAAGTCCGATCGAATCGAAGGGAGGCGCCATGCCCAAGCTGTCCGTCGACGGCGTGAGGCTCTACTACGAGCTGCACGGCCCGCCGGGAGCGCCGGTCCTGGTCCTGAACAACGGCATCATCATGAACGCGACCACCAGTTGGGCCTTCCAAACTCCGGCCCTGGCGAAGCACTACCGCGTCCTGCAGTACGACTGTCGCGGCCAGGGCCAATCCGACCACCCCGACATCGCTTACACCATGGACGCCCACGCCGCAGATCTGGCCGGCCTGCTCGACGCGCTGCACGTGGAGCGGGCGCACATCGCGGGCATCTCCTACGGCGGCGAGGTGGCCCAGGCGTTTGCGCTCCAATACCCGGCGCGCACCCGCAGCCTGATCCTGGCCGACACAGTCAGCGAGGTCGGGCCGGAGTTACGCATCGTGATCGAAAGCTGGCTCGAACCGGCACGCCGCGCGGACGCGGCCGGCTTCTTCGCCGCGACTGTGCCGTGGAACTTCTCCCCGGCCTTCATCGCGGCCAATCCGAAGCTGCTGACCGATGCCAGGGCGCGCTATGGCCAGCTCGATTTCCCGGCAGTGGTGCGACTCTGCGAGTGTTTCCTCCAGGTCGACTTCACCGGCCGACTGGGCGAAATCAAAGCGCCCACCTGTATTCTGCATGGAGAGCTGGACCAGCTCAAAGGACGCACGTACGCCAGAGTCCTGCACAAGGGCATCCCGCACGCCGAGATGCACATCCTGCGCGGCGCGGGTCACGCCTCGTGTTGGGAACGCGCCGCGGAGTTCAACACCATTCTGTTGGGTTTCCTGGCCAAGCAAAGCGTGTAACCAGGGCGTAACCCGCGCGTGTTACGCTGCCATCCTGGAACTGCTTCACATCGAGCCAACATCGATTCGCTTCCCACCCACATCTAACATGCCAAAGGGGGTGATCTCCGAACCCAAGCTGCGACCAGCGCCGAGCAAGCGACCGTAGAATCAGGTTTCCAAACCATCTCACTACCCATGAAGGAAGGAGAAGACCCATGAAACGCCTGTACACGATTCTGTCCGTACTGCTAGTCCTGAGCTTCGCGCTCACGGCCTGCGGCGCCAAGGCCACGCCGACTCCCGTGCCGGCGCCCCCCACCGCCGCCCCGGCCAAGGCCGCGCCCACCGCCGCGCCCAAGGCCACCGAACCCCCGGCTGCCAAACCGGCCGCCGAACCTGTCACCATCACCTACTGGGAACAGGAAGGCGATGACGTCGACGTGCTGCTGGACGAGCTG
>MNXL01000164.1:3819-7382 GCA_001871755.1 Anaerolineae bacterium CG2_30_64_16 | reverse complement strand
GCAGCAGCGTTCCAATCACCAGCGGCGCGTGGAACAGGTTGTAGCTGCTGATCCAGAGCGGGTCGGTGTGGAACAGATCGTGGCAGCCGATGCCGAAGCGGTCGGGCGCGCTGGCAGGGTGGGCGCTGCCGCCGCGCCTGCGCTGGACCAGCTTGTAGCCCGCGGTCAGCAGCGTCAGCGGCAGATCCGGCAGGACAGAGCCCAGCAGAAAGGCCAGCTCGTGCACGGTAGGCCGCCGCTTCCGCAGCTGGTCGCCCAGACCGGCCGTCAACAACAGGTGTGACAGTGTGCGCATAAGGGTCGTTTGGCTCTGGTGCTTCGACAGGCGCCGGCATTTTCTAAAGCGCCGGGCGCCGAAGCTGCGCTAGCTTTGGGGGTATTCAAACCTGGTTGGTTGGCCCAGAAGTTCGACTTTGCTGAAGAGTCGAACTTCTTCGCTCTCAACTCCTTTGAACACACCCTCATCTTTGCAACACGTTGGCTTCCCAGCCCTGCTCGATGGCTAAGATCCAGGGGGCCGGCAGCTCAGGCAGGCGGTGGGTCGCCAACACCGCATCCGGCAAGGTAGCCGGTCCGCGCGGCAGATCGTTGAATTTCTGCTGCCAGTCAGCCGGCAGCAGCGCCGGGTCGAGCACGGCCAGGTCGCCCCAGCCCGCCGGGTCGGCCTTGCTGAGCTGCGCCTCGGGTGAGAGCAGGAAATCGGCGACGACCATCGCGGCTGCCTTGTGCGGCGAGTTGTAAGGGATGGCCACATAGTGGGTGTTGGCGATGGTGCCTTCATCGAAAACGAAAGTGCGCGTCGTCTCTGGGTAGCGGCCCTGGGTGAGCAGACTGGAGGCCTCGGCCGGGTTGTAGGCCATGTCGAAGAGTACTTCGCCGTTGGCGAAGAGATCCTGCATCCGAGCGCGGTTCTCCGGGTAGGTCTGGCCGCCGCGCCACAACGCCGGCTCGATCTCGTTGAGCGCCTGCCAGCACGCACTGAACTTCGCGTCGAAGGTGGCCTGGTCGAAGTCGCCCATGAACTGCCCATAACCGCCTGTCGTGGCATAGCACACGTGGCGCACGAACGCGGCGCCGGTGAAATCAGGCGGCGCGGCGTAGGTGAACTGGCCCGGGTTGGCCTTGATCCAGGCCAGGAGATCATTCACCGTCTTGGGCGGCTCAGGCAGTTTGGCGCTGTTGTAGATCATCACGAACTGGGCCTTGCCGTAGGGCGACTCGTAGCCGTCCACGGGCGTGCCGAAGTCGTTGGCCACGCTGGCGTCATCCCAGTTGACGGTGACACTGTTGGGCAGGAACCTTGACCAGGGGCCATAAACCAGGCTGCCCTGCCGCAGCGTGCGGTAGTTTTCGCCGTTGACCCACATCAGGTCGACGGAGCCGTCGGTGTTACGACCGGCCTGCTTCTCGCCGAGGATCTTGTTGATGAACTCCGGCGCATCGGCGACCGGCGTCATGACCAGCGCGATCCCGTAGCGTTCCTCGAGGTTCTGAGCCACGTAGCCGGTCACCCAGCCGTTGATCACGTCGCTGCCGCCCCACATGTAGAAGTTGACCGTTTGGCCGCGCGCCTCGGCGACGATGTCGGCCCACGTCTTGCCCGCATAGCCGGGCGGCGCGACTGCGCCCGCAGGCCCTTCTACTGTGCTCAGGACAGGCGCTTGCTCGACGACCGTAGGTTGCGGAGGCGCCGGTTGGGTTGCCGGCACAGCCGAGGTCGGCACGCACGCCGACAGGATCAGGACGCCCGCCAGAGTAACGAGGATTAGTTTCCAGGAAAGTGCACGGTAGGTATTGGACATAGGTGTGTTCTCCCTCAATTAGGTTGTTTGATCAGGACGTAGCCTCATAAACTGGCTGCTGCGCGACGGGCCTCGCGGCCCCGAAACCAGCGCGACAGGCCCAGACTCACGATGAACATCGACGCGGCCACGGCCAGAGGTAGCCCATTCAAGCGTGGCAGCGCCCCGGTGAACCCGCCCTCGACGGAGGCGCCGAACATGATGAAGGAAATCGTGCCGGGGATGCTGCCCAGGATCGTCGCCAGCAGGAAGCCTTGCCAGCGCACCCGCAGAAAGCCCGAGAAGTAGCTCACCAGATCGTAGGGCAGGAAGATGAAACGCATGACCAGGACGGTCTCGAAGCTGTTGCGGCGCAGGCGATCGGCGTACTGCTGCAACACGCCCGTGCCCGACGACCGGTCCACGATGCCCGCGCCGAAGAAACGGCCGATGAAGTAGGCCACCATGGACGACAGGTTGCTGGCCACCATCACGATGGCAACCCCGAAGAACGGGCCATACAGGTAGCCCGCGGCCAGCGTCAGCAGCGTGGCCGGGAAGAAGAGCACCGGTCGCAGCACATACGCCAGCACGTAGATGATCACGCCCAGCGCGCTGCCGCCCATGAATGCCACCAGCCGCTGCACCGTCTGCGCCGGCGTGATGCCGCTGGCGCGCGTGTACAACCAATAGGCAACCACCAACGCCAGCCAGATGGCCAGGCCCAGCAGTTTGGGCCAGGCGCGCCTGGCTTTTGCGCTCAGCGATTGCACGGGGACGAGCCCCACCTCATTCAATACACGGTCAGTCTCGGGCGCAGGGTGCGTCACAAGTCACCTCGGAAAGAGATTGCTCGGTGCGTCGGGCCGGGCCTGATGCCCGGCCCGCGTTGCGCACCAACCTACCAGACGCCCCTCACAACAAAAACCTTACCCCATCAGCAGATCTGCTCAATAGCTCGGGCGAACGCGGGACGATGAGTAAGATCCCAGCGCCGAACTGCATCTATACAGGTGGACGGACAGAATATCAACGGCTTCGGCGCCAGCGCCCGGCCAGTGTGCTGTATGAGAAGTTCGGCATCGTGGCGAAGGCAGTGGTCGCCACAGCTCACAAATTACTGGATTACTGATCACAAATGCGGATTTTCTCGGCCAGCCAGTACGAACGGCTGTGCGCTCAGGCCTGCCCTGACTGCCAACGAAGAAGCGCTACCGTCGCCGGCTGTCTGGGCAGACCGGGCCGGCGCTTGTGCCATCCGGTATGTTTGGCGGGAACCGTGGTACAATAGACTGCATCCGGAAAACTCTCAAGGAAAGGTCGCCAGCCATGTCCAGGCCGCCTCGCAATTGGGCCACATCGCGCATCCTGGTTGGGCGTTCGCACGAGCTGGATCAGCTACGCGCCGCGCTGGCCGTGGCGCGCGCAGGTGCGGGCTCTACAGTGCTGATCGCCGGGCAGACTGGCGTTGGCAAGAGCCGGCTCCTGGCCGAGCTGAGCGCGTCCTGTGACTGCCTGGTCATCGAAGGCCGCTGTTACGAGGAGGACGCCGCCATCCCGCTTGCGCCGCTGGCCGGTATGCTGCGATCGCTGCTGGCGCTGAGCGACGACGCGTATGTGACCGACCTTGTGCGGGCGCGCGCGGCCGACCTGGCATTCCTTGCGCCGGGCTGGCCCCACCTGTCACAAACCGCCACATCCGTCGCGCTCCTCGATCCTCAGGCCAATCAACGCCGGTTGTTTGAAGCGCTGACCGACCTGCTGGCTGAGCTTGCTGCCCGC
>MNXL01000164.1:0-3788 GCA_001871755.1 Anaerolineae bacterium CG2_30_64_16 | reverse complement strand
ATTGGAGCGACGAAAGCACCCTGGAGTTTGTGGGCTTCCTGGCTCGTCAGATCGCAACCCACCCTATTCTCGTCGTTGAAACCTATTGCCCGGACGAAGCGAGCGCCCCGCTGCTCAAGCTGCTGAACCAACTGCGCCGGCGCCAGCTCGGCCAGGAAATCGTGCTGCAGCCATTGACCGCCGCAGATGTGGGCCTCCTCTTGCGCACCATTTTCGCCGAGCCGCCAGCGATCCGTCCTGAGTTCATCGAGTTGGTGTACGGGTTCTCCGAAGGCAATCCGTATTATGCCGAAGAGCTGTTGCGGACGCTGATGGAGGCTGGCGACATTTACTTCGACGCGACCAACGGGATGTGGGAACGCAAGAACATCACCGAATTGCGCGTGCCGCGCGGTATCCAGGAAACGGTGCAGCGGCGGGCGGCTCAGGTGAGCACGCCCGCGCGTGAGGCGCTCACCCTGGCGGCCGTGAGCGGCAAGGAGTTCGACTTTGCTCTGCTCCAGCAGCTCACCGGCCTGGATGAACCGGCTCTCCTGGCAGCTCTCAAGGAACTGGTGGCCGCCGACCTGATCGCCGAGACCTCGGCCGATGCATTTGCCTTTCGCCACAGCCTGACACGCCAGGCCATTCGCGCAATGCTGCTCGGACGAGAGCGCCAGGCGCTCCATCGGCGAGTTGGGGAAGCGCTGGAACGCATCTACGCCGCGGAGATCGACGCCCACGACGCGGAACTCGCGTATCACTTCTACGAAGGCCAGCTCTGGCAACAGGCGATGGTCTACGCGGAGCGCGCCGGCGACCGCGCCATGGCGCTTGGTGCGACCCGCGAGGCGCTGGTCCACACCAGCCGCGTGCTGGCGTGCGCCGCAGAACTGGGCCAGCCGCCGCCGTTCGAGCTGGTGCTGCGCAGCGCGCAGTTGCACGAAACCGTCGGCGACTTTGACACAGCCAACACCCTGCTGGCCAAGGCGCTGGAGCGCGCCCACGCTGCCGGCGACCTCCGTGTCCGCTGGCAGGCGATGCTCCAGCTTGGCTTTCTCTGGACCAGCCGCGATTATGAGACCAGCCAGACTTGGTTTGGGCGCGCCTTGAGTCTGGCGCAAGAACTGGACGAGCCGCTGGCGCTGGCCCGCACGCTGAACCGCATCGGCAACGTCTACCTCAACCGCGACCGCCCCGACCATGCCCTGGCCTATCACCAGCAGGCGCTGACGATCTTCGAAGCCCAGGATGACCAACACGGCCAGGCAGAGACGCTGGAACTGCTGGCCGTGACGCATTACAACCTGGCTGACGTGCTGGCCGGAGCCGACTTCGACGAGCGCTCGTTGGCGCTGGCGCAGCAGATCGGCGATCAGCGGGCGGCGTTTCACGCGTCGATCCACCTGCTGCTGCCGTTGCGCATGGAGACCGAAGTCGGCCCGCCGGTCGATCTGCAACGGCTGGAAGCGCTGGGCCTGGCCGCCCTGCACACGGCGCGCGAGATGGGCTGGCCGGGCGGCGAAGCCCAGGCGCTAAGCCTGTTGGGCGACCTGTATGGCTTGCTGGGGCGCTACGACCTGGCTCTGCCGATGCTCACCGGCGGGCTGGAGTTGGCAACGCGGGATCAGCAAACGGCGGGCATGGCAGCGGGCGAGCGCCTGCTGGCGTCGATCCTGAGCGACCTGCTGGCGTTGGATGAAGCCAGGGAACGGCTGGCCCGCGCGATCGTGCTGGCCGATGAAGCCGGCGCGCGGCTGTTCGGCAATATCGCTGCGCAGACGCTGGCGGCGGCCTGTATCGCCGACGGCTCGCAGGCAGCGCTGCACGAGGCGGCAACCTTGCTGGCGGCTGCCAAGAACGCCGATCATCTGCCGCAGAGCCGCTTCAGCCGGGAGGCAATGCTGACGCAGGCGGAACTGGCGTTGGCAACCGGCCAGCCAGCCGAGGCGCTGCGCGCCGTGGACGAACTGTTGGCCTCCACCAACCATCTCCAGGCCGCGGGCTTGCCAGCGGTTCCGCGGCTGGCCCTGCTGCGCGGCGCCAGCCTGCTGGCCCTGGGCCAACTGACAGAAGCCGAAGCGGCCCTGCAGGCTGCCAGGATCGGCGCAGACCAGCAAAACCGCCGGCCATTACTGTGGCGGGTCGACGTCAGCCTCGGCCGGGCCAGCCTTGCCGCCCGCCGCAGAGCAGAGGCCGAGCGCTATTTCGAGCAGGCCAGGACCGTGATCGAGGCGCTGGCGTCTTCTGTGCCCGATCAGGCTGTCGGCCAACAGTTCCGGCGGGGCGCGCTGGCCAAGATCCCGAAAATACCCGCACCAACCGCGCGTCAGGCTGCCAAAAAGATTTACGGGGGGCTGACTGCACGCGAACAGTCCGTCGCTGCGCTGGTTGCCCGGGGACTGTCCAACCGCGAGATCGGCGCCGCCCTGGTGATTTCAGAGCGCACCGTCGAGCATCATGTCGCCAACATTCTGGGCAAGTTGAGCTTCACGTCGCGGGCGCAGATCGCTGCCTGGGCGGTGGAAATCGGGCTGGCAACGCCTGGCCAGTTAGGACACCTCGATCAATGACCTCCCGCTTTGGCCGGTCTCCTGACCGGGCCGACCGCGATTAGTTGGGCGATGCCTCCGAAGCCCAACCGACAACACACACAAGAAAAACATGGGTGGGGAAGCGGCCAAAACTGGGTGCTGGCGCCGATGTGCGCACGCGGATGGTGTGCTATGCTTGGCGTGTGAGTATCAAGAGATCTGGCAAGGACGACTGCCAGCTTCCGCTGCCCGATCGCTCGGCGACGCAAGTCGCACCTTTAGACAAGGAGAATGAACATGTCTGCGCAACAACTAGAGAACATCGCTCGCCAGGTCATAGAAGAAGGCTTCAACCGCGGCAACTACAGCGCCCTGGACAACCTTTTCGCCCCGGACTATCGCGAGCACCAGTTCGGCCTGAAACCGGACCTGCAAGGGCTGAAAGACAACATTCGCGGCCTGCGGGCTGCCTTCCCGGACTTTTGTCTGACCATCGACGCGGTGGTCACTCAGGGGGAGGAGGTCTGGATGCGCGGGACGGCGCGCGGCACGCACCTTGGCCCGTTCATGGGCATGCCGCCGAGCGGCAAGACGTTCACCGTCCAGGTATTCGACAGTCTTCGCATCACCGATGGCAAGGTTGTCGATCACTGGGGCGTTCCCGACCGTTTCCACCTGATGGCGCAGTTGGGCGCCCTCCCGACGCCGGCCCGCTAGAGTCGCCACGCGCTGCGCGCGGACGCGTCCGCGCGCAGCTCGCTCTCCGCTCCGATCACGATTCCTCCGCCCGACCAAACGCCGACTCCTTGATCTTCAGCGCCAAGTACGGCGAGTAAGCTGCCAGCAGCGTGAGTCAGATGACCAGACCCAGCAGCTTCGGCCAGGCGCGCCTGGCTTTTTCTCTGCGAGATTGCACGGGAACGAGCCCTACTTCATTAGATACACGGTCAGTCTCAGGCGCAGGGTGCGTCACAAGTTACCTCGGAAAGAGATTGCTCGGTGCGTCGGGCCGGGCCTGATGCCCGGCCCGCGTTGCGCACCAACCCATCTGACGCCCCATGCAAGCGATTCCTTACCCCGCAACTGTGCAGCCGCAAAACAGGTAAGAAGCAGGGCGGCCGCAGCGTCAGGCAAAGGTAGAAGCGCCGCCAGGCGACTTCATCATAATAGGAGACGCACACTGAACATGATCATCATCGAACCCTCCATTCTATCCGCCGACCTGACCCAACTCGGCGCGCAAGTCCGCGCGGCGGCAGCGGCCGGGGCCGAAGC
>MNXL01000064.1 GCA_001871755.1 Anaerolineae bacterium CG2_30_64_16 | reverse complement strand
GAGCCACCGTGGCTCGGTCAGGAGACCGGCCACAGCGAGCGATTCCCCGAAGAATTGAGAAGATACACGCCGCCCAACTGTTTAAAGTACTTTGCGCATATCCTTCAACTGCACAAGGATTTCCGCCGCAAAGTACTACGGCCGCGCGGCCCGGACCAGCCGCACCAGTTGGGCGGGGATCTCTGCGCGGTTCTCCGGGGTCACACAGACCTGTACCATGTCGGAACGGCCCAGCCGCTCGGCCAACTCATCGACCAGCGATGACCGGACCATCACGATGGCGTTGGGTACCCGGAGCGGGTCGGCCAGCGGCTCCAACGCAAACGCGAACCCATCACCCTGATGTAGCTCCAGCGGCCCGATCTCGTCGATCACGAGCCAATCGTTGTCGGCCAGCAAGGCCGCGGCCAACACATCGCGCGCCCACATGGCCGCTCCATCATCAAACCGATAGACCCCCACCGTCGAGGGCTCATCTGGTCGACCCACGCGCGCCAGTGTGCGATGTCCCCCAGTGCGCAAATCCCACATCTCGATGCCGGTCTTGGCGCCCGCAACGTCCACCAACACCGGCGACACAAACCCGCCGATCTTCACCCCGGCCGTACGCAAACCCGGCAACGCCTTCCAGCACGCAGTCGTCTTTCCCGCCTGCGGGGCGCCCGTCAGGAGAATGAACATCCTTGTTCCCTCCGCTTATCTGATTGTTATGCGTTCGAACATCCCAGCCTGGACGCGCAACGCGTCCCATTCCTCATCGACCGCGCCATCCTCGACCGCGCGACCGTCTACCCACACCGACTTCTCGCGCGGGACCCCGCCGCGCAGCACCAGGTCGTACCCCAGATAACCTGGATCGTACGTCCCGTCGGCAGATCGAGTGAGGGTCAATTCCTCATCTGTCAGGCGCGACACAAATCGCGTCACCCGGCGCGCCCCCTTGCGATGCGCCATAGAAAGGCCGTCATCCTCGTAGAGCAGGCTTTCGGCATCGCCGGCAAAAACGTGCAA
Source organism: Anaerolineae bacterium CG2_30_64_16 (assembly GCA_001871755.1). Taxonomy (GTDB): domain Bacteria; phylum Chloroflexota; class Anaerolineae; order CG2-30-64-16; family CG2-30-64-16; genus CG2-30-64-16. The sequence goes on along the minus strand of MNXL01000064.1, from coordinate 18,975 downwards.
CGTCAACCGCTCCGGTACGAATTGATCAGTATGCTGCATCACCGGTCCCATTGGCACGACGCTGCCAGCCCGTGCGTAGAGCGGCAGCACGTCCAGCGGCGCCTGGGCCGGTATGTCGGTCGGACCGTCATACCGGGTGCCGGTCCAGAAATCGTACCAGCCACCGGCCGGCAGATAGACCGCTCGCCCCGTGCCGCCGGGCGCCATCAGCGGCGCGACCAGAAACGCATCGCCGAACAGGTACGCATCGTCCACGCTGGCCACGCGGCGATCACCGGGGAAGGCCAGCGCCAGCGCCCGCGCCACCGGCAGCCCGGTTTCGGCCGCCTGCCAAAACGCGGTGTAGATGTAGGGCAGCAGCCGGTAACGCAGTTCGATATACCGCCGGCAGATCGCCTCATACGGCTCGCCGAACGCATACGGCTCCTGCGGCCGGTTGCCCTGCGAATTGTGGTTGCGGAAGAACGGCATAAACGCGCCGACCTGGGTCCAGCGCGCCAGCAGCTCGCCGTCCGCGTCGCCATTGAACCCGCCCACATCCGGCCCGGCGAAGGGCTGCCCGCTCAATCCCAGGTTGAGCACCATCGGGATGCACAGCCGGAGGTGTTCCCAATCGCTGCTGTTGTCCCCCGTCCATACCAGCGCGTCCCGTTGGATCCCGGCATACGCGGCCCGGCTGATCAGAAAAGGCCGCTCATCCGGCTGCAGCCGGCGCAGCCCATCGGCGCTGGCCCGGACCATGAGCTGGCCATAGACGTTGTGCAGGGCGCGGTGATCGGTCGGGCCGGGATCGGCGTTGTGCTGCACGGCATCGGGGAAGGTGATCCCTGGGAACACGGCCGGCTCGTTCATATCGTTCCAGAAGCCAGCCACGCCTGCCTCTAGCAACGGCCGGTACAGCTCGCCCCACCACGCCCGGACGTCACCGCTGCTGAAATCCGGGAAGTAGCACTCGCCCGGCCACACCGGGCCGGAGTAGAGCCGGCCGTCCGCCATTTTGCAGAACAGCTCCCGCGCCAATCCCTCCGCGCAGACAAAATAGCGCGGGTCGATCTTCACGCCGGGGTCGATGATCGTTACCACCCGCAGACCGGCCGCCCGCAGATCGGCCAGCAGGCCGGCCGGGTCGGGGAAACGCGCCCGGTCCCAGGTAAAAACCCGGAAACCGTCCATGTGGTCGATGTCCAGGTAGATGGCGTCGCACGGGATGCGGCGGCCGCGCAGCTCGCGCGCCACCTGGCGGACCTCCGCCTCGCTCGCATAACTCCAGCGGCTCTGGTGATAGCCGAGCGCCCATCGCGGCGGCAGCGCCATGTGTCCGGTCAGATCGGCATAGCGCGCCAGCACGTCGGGGATCGTCGGCCCGGTCAGGACATAGTAGCACAGTTCCCCGCCGTCTGCCTGATAGGCCAGTTCGCCGGGAACGCCTTGCCCCAGGTCGAATTCCGCGCGATAGATGTTGTCGAAGAGCAGTCCATGAGCGACCTCGCTCCGTTGCTGGACCAGGAAAGGTACGCTCTGATAGAGCGGATCGCTGCCCTGGCGATAGCGGCCGCCCTTTGGGTCGGTATTCCACATCACCAGTCGCCGGCCGCGGTGGTTGAGGCCAAAGGCCTTCTCACCCAGGCCGTAGATCGCGGCGTCGCCGGGTAACCGCTGCACACATCGCACCCCACCATCTTGCCAGCCCGCCCCCGCGGCGTCAGCGACCAGCACCCGGCCGGCGCCATCGGTGAATGTCAGGCGACACGGCGCGGTGGTCGCGCTGATGCGCAGCGAGCCAGTCGGGTCTGCGGCCTCGCGCGGCTGAATCAACAGCACGCCATCGCCATCCGTCACAATTGCCGGTACAGGTGGTGGATCATTGATCAGGGCGTACGAATGCCGGGGCGGGAAAACTCCAGCGCGACACAACCGCACGCGCGCCACCCCTGCGGATAGCAGCTCCACCCGCAGCACACCGCCGTCGCACTGCAAGTCCACCCCACCGGAGACGTGCACGATCTGCCGCAAATTCCCCAGGTGCTGGAGCGCACCGGGCGCGCGGCGCGCATAGACCCGCTGCCAGTATAGAGTGTTGAGACGACTGCGCCAGGTCCTGGGATCGACTGCGGCGCGCACGAGGGCCGAGATGGCCGTCAGATAGCGTGGAAAGGCAAGCATGCAGATCCTTTTGGAAAGCATTCCCGTTGCAGGATATCCTTGACGGACGTTCTCTCAATAATCTGGGGGCTGTGGCCGCCGTTCGATAAACTCACGATGAGGTCTGCGACCGAGCCACCGGTGGCTGCGTGCCCGCTGTGGTCGGTCTGTAACCGTGCCACGAACCGGCACGGTCGCAGACCGGCCACAACATACCCCGAAAAACTGAGAGGAGACCTTGACGGTTCCGTCCGGATTCGTCCGCCCCATCATACCATGAGAGCGCACAGTTGAAAAACGCGCGCCACAACCTCGGGATCCTTGCGAAGGAGAGGCAAGGGATTTCAGACCAGGAGCGCCTGCGCCAACGGGGATCCAGATTTGCAGACAGATCGCTCACAACCTTCGTAAGGATGGCAGGCGCTCATACAACGCGTCTTTTCCGCGCCGGACGTGTTATAAGCAATACGCAGTATACATCATCGACCACAACCAGCCATTTCCACAGCCTGGGCTATCATTTGGGCTTGAATCGCCCTGAATCACAGGAGGTTATCTTGACACGCTCTCACGCACAACGCGTCGTCGTCACCGGCATCGGCGCGGTGACCCCCGTCGGCAATGACGTACCCAGCAGTTGGGCCGCGCTGCTGGTTGGCCACTCGGGTGTCGGCCTGATCACGCAGTTCGACACCACCGACTTCAAGGTGCGCATCGCGGCCGAGGTCAAGGACTTCGACCCCACTCGCTTTGTGGACAAGCGCGAGGCGCGGCGGATGGATCGTTTCCTGCATTTCGCGGCCGCCGCAGCCCAGGAAGCGCTTGCCGACACCCAGTTTGATATGGCGCACCAGGATCCGCGGCGGGTCGGCGTCGTGGTGGGATCCGGGATCGGCGGTGTGCACACCCTGCTGGAACAACAGGCCATCCTGGTCGAACGCGGCCCGCGCCGGGTCAGCCCCTTCACCATCCCCGGCCTGATGTTGAACAGCGCCGCGGCGCACATCAGCATCATGCTGGGCGCGCGCGGCCCCAACCTGGCGCTGGCGACCGCCTGCGCCACCGGCACCCACGCCCTGGGCGAAGCCGCTGCTCTCATCCGCCGCGGTAGCGCCGATGTAGTGATCGCCGGCGGTTCCGAGGCGGCCATCGTGCCGATGGCGATGGCCGGTTTCGAGAACATGGGCGCGCTGAGCACGCGCAACGATGCGCCGGAACGGGCCAGCCGGCCGTTCGACGCGGACCGCGACGGCTTCGTCATGGGGGAAGGCGCGGGGATCGTGGTGCTGGAGCGATTGGACCTGGCCCTGGCCCGCGGCGCCCGCATCTACGCCGAGCTGGTCGGCTACGGGGTCAACAATGACGCTTTCCACCTCGCTGCCCCAGCCGAAGACGGTGGCGGGGCGGCCGAGTGTATGCAGATCGCGATCGAGGATTCTGGCCTGCCGCCCACGGCCGTGGACTACATCAACGCGCACGGCACCAGCACCCCGCTCAACGATGCCGGCGAGACGCGCGCGATCAAGGCGGTGTTCAGCGAGCACGCCTACCGGCTGGCCATCAGCTCGTCCAAGAGCATGACCGGTCACCTGATGGGCGCGGCCGGGGCGATCGAGGCGATCTTCTGCCTGCTGGCGATGCGGGACCAGGTGCTGCCCCCCACGATCAACTACGAGACATCCGACCCGGCCTGCGACCTCGACTACGTGCCCAATCAGGCCCGCCCGGCGACCGTCAACGTGACGATGTCCAACTCCTTCGGTTTCGGCGGGCACAACGGCACGGTGATGTTCGCTCGCATCCCGGAGAGCTCGCGGGAGCCGGCTTTATGAACGGCGAGCGCTGCGCCCAGATCACCGGGTGGGGCATGGCGGTACCCGAACGCGTGCTCACCAACGCGGAGTTGGCGAAGGTCGTGGACACCACCGATGAGTGGATCGTCTCGCGCACCGGCATCCAACAACGGCACGTCGTCGCCAGCGAAAAGGAGAGCACCGCGACCCTGGCCACGCGCGCGGCGCGCACTGCGCTCCGCGTCGCCGATCTCGCCCCAACCCAACTCGGGCTGGTGATCGTCGCCACGGCCACGCCGGAGTATGTCTTCCCGGCCACGGCCAGCCTGGTGCAAGATGCGTTGGGCGCGGCCAACGCGGGCGCCTTCGACCTGAGCGCCGGCTGCACCGGTTTCATCTACGCGTTGAGCATAGCCAGCGATATCGTCCGCAGCGGGGGTGCGGAGCACGTGTTGGTCATCGGCGCGGAGACGCTGACCCGGATTACCGACTGGACCGACCGCAACACCTGTGTGCTGTTTGGCGATGGGGCCGGCGCGGCGGTGGTCAGCGCGTGCGCAGGGCGCTGCGGCGTCCAGGCGACGGTGCTGGGGAGCGATGGTTCGGGCGGAGACGTCCTGATCCTGCCGGCGGGTGGCAGCCACACCCCGACCAGTCACGAGACGGTCAGCAGCGGCGGCCACTTCATCAAGATGAACGGCCGCGAGGTTTTCCGCTTTGCCACCACCATTGTCCCAAAAGCCACCGAAGCCGTGGTCGAAAAGGCGGGCTGGCAACTGGCAGAGGTCTCGTTAGTCATCCCGCATCAGGCCAACATCCGCATCATCGAGTCGGCGGCCAAACGGCTGGGCCTGCCCCTGGACAAGTTCTTCGTCAACCTGGAACGCTACGGGAACACCTCGGCCGCGTCCATCCCCATCGCGCTGTGCGAGGCGATCAACATGGGCCAGGTGAAGGCGGGAGACAAGCTGGTGCTGGTGGGGTTTGGCGCAGGCCTGACCTGGGCGGCCGCTGCCATCGAGTGGGGCGTGCCCACGCCGGTCAAGCCGCAACCGTGGCCGCGGCGGTGGTTCGCCAACCTCCGCTTTGCTTTGGCGACCGTGCGCTCGATCGTCCGTCGCGTGGAACGCCGTGTCTACAACTGGGCCATGGGGCCGGTGAGAAAAGATGACTGGCGCGGCCGGCTCAGACAACGCATAGACCGGTGGTGGGGACACGGTTAGGCCGTTCCAGAAAAATAGATGTCCCAAGATCGCCGATTTTCCTGGGAATCTCAGGAGGTTCTGGGATGAATATTTTTCTGGAACTAACTTAGCTCGCTGGCACGTTGCCAGGTCATCAGGTTGGCAGGTTGAGGGAACGTATCCTCTCAATAATCTGGGGAAAAGTGCCTGGCACTTCCGAAAAGTGCCAGGCACTTGACAGAGCTGCCCCTCCAAATTGAGAAGTCGCCATGAGATAAATCTCACCACCAAGCATGAAAATCCATTTTCAGATCAGAGCTCGTCGGCTCTACACTCACCCCAACCGCAGCAGCAACATCTTGAGATACGGCTCCGTACCGGCCGGCGCCGGGAAGTCCACGGCCGGCTCGTGGTAGACGCCGGCGACCTCCGCGGCCCGGCCGACCCCGGCCAGGCCCGCCAGCACCTGATCCCGGAAGCGCGGCCACGGCAGCTCCGCGACGTTGCAGCACGCCAGCAGCAGCCCGTCCGCCGCAGTGCAACCTGCGGCCAGCACGGCCAACTCGCCGTAGTCGCGCGCCGCGCTGAAACGCCGGCGCCTGGTCCGGGAGAAGCCGGGCGGGTCCAGGATCACCAGCTCGAAGCGGTCGCCGCGTTTGGCCAGCCGCGCCAGCCAGTCGAAAACGTCGCCGTAGACGAAATCGTACGGGTCCGGCTCGAATCCGTTGGCGCGATAGTTCTTCTGGCCCCATGCCAGCGCGGGCTTAGAGAGATCGAGGTTGAGGACACGGATCGCCCCGCCGGCGGCCGCGGCCACGCCGAAGCCGCAGGTGTACGCAAAGCAGTTCAGTACGCGACGGCCATCCGCCCAGGCCCGCACCCGCGCCCGACCCTCGCGCATGTCGCCGAACAGGCCCACGCTCAGCCCCTCACCGGGGCGGATCAGATAGGCCAGCCCCGCCTCGACCGCGACGAACTCCCCCAGGTCCGGCCCCCAGACCGGCTTGGGCGGCGCCAACATCTCCACTTGGTCCTCGGCGATGCGACCCGCCTCTTTGGGCCGATACTTGACGTAGAGCGCACGCGCCCCGATCGTCTCCGCCGTCTCCGCGAGCAACGCGATCAACGGCTCGGGCATCGGGCGGGGCGGGAGCCGGTCATCGTCGTCGTAGAGGCTGGCTACCAGCGCGTCGCCGTAGCGATCGACGGTCAGGCCGGGCAGCCCGTCGGCCGCGGCGTTGACCAGCCGGTAGATGGTCGTCGCGGGGTCGGTCGCCAGGGGCGCGCGGCGCTCGACCGCCAGCCGGAGCAGCTCTCGCAGCGCGTCGGGCTGGCGAACCGCGCCCCGGACGTGGGTTCCCGTACCGGCCAACTGGACCCCGGGCAGCCCGGACCCCAACCCCGCAAAGAGTGTGGGCCGCGGCGCGGTAAAGGTGACCGTCTCGCCCGTGGTCGGATGCGGCAGGGTCAGTTGGTAGGCGTGGAGACAAAGGCGCGGTGCGGGCCGATCGGCCGGCCCGTAGAGCAGGTCACCAACCACGGGCAGGCCGATGTGGGCCAGGTGGACGCGAATTTGGTGGCTGCGGCCGGTCTCCGGGATGATCTCCAGCAGACTGTAGCGCCGGTCGGGGGAGGTCTCCAGCAGCCGGTAGCGGGTGGCCGCGGGCTTGCCCTGCCGCTCCCCCGGCGCCGTGACCCGGTAGCGGCCGCCGCGATCCCGGACGATCGGCGCGTCGATCGCCCCTTGCGCCGGCCGTGGCGCACCGTGCACCAGCGCCAGGTAGACCTTGCGCACCTCGCGGCCCTCGAACGCCGCGGCCAGCGCGGGGTTCGCCTCCCGCCGCGCCGCAAACAGCAGCACGCCGGAGGTGTCCGCGTCCAGCCGCTGGTGCATCCCCAGGTAGTCCAGCCCGACCTGCGCCTGGACGATCCGCAGCGCGTCGCCGGGGTAGGGATCGCCCGGGTCCGGTGCATGGGTAGGCACGCCGACCGGCTTGTCGACGACGATGATGTCAGGGTCGTGGTAGAGGATGGGGATGCGCATGGTTGCCTGGTGGAATGGTAGATTGGTAGATTGGTAGATTGGTAAATTGGTAGATTGGTAGATTGGTAAATTGGTAGATTGGTGGGTTGGCGGCTCGCCGGGGAAGAGCGCCCAATCTACCAATGTACCATGTATCAATGTACCAGTTACGGAGCAAGCCGGCTCAAATCCCGCGGAAACAGCGTACCCAGGCGGATGTTGTCCAGCCCCAGCAGTTGCATGACGAAGCGCTCCAGGCCGATGGCGAAGCCGCCGTGGGGTGGCATGCCGAACTTGAACGCCTCCAGATAGGTCTCGAACGGCTTCAGGTCGGTGACGCCCTGCCGGGCCAGCGCGTCCAGGTAGTCCTGGTACAGGTGTAACCGCTGGCCGCCGGTGACCAGCTCGGTGCCGCGGAAGAGCAGGTCGAACGAGTTGGAGTAGGCCGGGTCGGCCGGGTTCGGGTGGGTGTAGAACGGCCGCTTGCCCATCGGGTAGCCGGTGACGAACAGGAAGTCGCTGCCGAATTCGGTCCTGGCCCACTCGCCCAGCCAGCGCTCGTGCTGCGGCGCCAGGTCCGGCTCGCCGCGGCAGTCCTCGCCCCAGCGCTGTAAGATCAGCTCCTGCGCGTCCGGGAAGTAGATGGCCGGGAACTCGGCCGGCGCGACCGGCAGCGCGGTCACGCCCAGCGTCTCCAGCTCGGCCGCGTAGTGCGCCTGGAGGTACGCCAGGATGCCCCGCATCACGGCCGAGGCCACCGCCATCACGTCCCGGTGGTCGCGGATGAAGCCGAACTCCGCGTCCAGGCTGACGTACTCGTTGATGTGGCGCACCGTGTCGTGCGGCTCCGCGCGGAACACCGGCCCTACCTCGTAAACCCGCTCGAACACCCCCACCATGATCTGCTTGTAGAACTGCGGGCTTTGGGCCAGGTAGGCGCGCTGGCCGAAGTAGTCCACCGCGAACACGTTGGCGCCGCTCTCGGTGGCCGACGCGACCAGCTTGGGGGTCTGGATCTCGGTGAAGCCGAGCCCATCTAGCGTGGCGCGGAACCCGGCCATGATGCCGGCCGAGAGGCGGAACAGGCCGCGCCTCTGGACGTGGCGCAGGCCGACCACCGCGTGATCCAGGAACACGGGCAGACTGGCCTTGAGCGCCGGCTTGTTCAGGCTGAACGGCAGCGCGGCGCGCACGGGTGACAGGATTTCGAAGCGCGGGGCACGGATCTCGATCCCGCCGGGCGCCTGCGGCTCCGCGACGACGAGCCCCTCGACCGCCAGCACCGTCTCCGGCAGCAGGCTTTCCAGGCTGGCCAGCGCCTCGGCCGTGTCGACCACGACCTGGACCGTGCCGCGGGCGTCGCGCAGCACCAGAAAATTGATGCCGCCCAGCCGGCGCAGCGTGTGCAGCGAGCCCGCGACGCGCACCCGCTCGCCGACGTGATGCGCGACCTCAGGGGTGTAGATTCTTTCCATGTGGCAACCTCCGGTAGTCAGGGACCAGGGGTCAGGAGGCAGGGATCAGGAGACAGGAGTCAGGCGACCGTCCGAATGATGCTGGGGCCGCCGTTCGACAAGCTCTGAAGAGCCGCTCACGATGTGCTCTCCTGACCGTGCCCCGATTCTGTGACTTCTGATTCCCGGATCGATGCTTGGCCCTGGCGACAAAAACGCGCTCCCCCGTCCAGGGACACGGCCTCGTCCGAGAACGAGACACAGTCCAAGGACGGGGAGCGCGCCCGCGGTGCCACCTTGGTTTGCCGGGACCTCACGGCCCCGGCCTCACATGGTCAACTTCGACCTGCCTGGTAACGGGAGGCGCCGGCCCTGGCCTACCCCCGATTCATCGGGCTCGACCGGGCAGCTCCGGAGTGTCTTTCCGAGGGGGCGCAGGCGGCCTTCCCAGCGACCAGCCGCTCTCTGAACTGCGTCCGTCCCCGTACTCTCTCCATCACGGCTGTTGGCTATCGGGTGATATACTGAGCGCACGTCAGTTTTCCAAGTCACACCCGCGAACGCGGGAACCAGGCTTCTGGATTCCCGCGTTCGCGGGAATGACGCGCGTTGAAATTCCAGCGTGCGTTTAGTATAGAAACCAGGTTTCTCGGAGAAGCTGGTTTCTGCACGTGTGCGCCGGAGGATACCACGACGGGGGGTGGGTTGTCAATTGGCGGCGAACCGGTTCGGGCCGGTTGCGAGGCGGTCTACTCCTCTCGAACTGCGTCTCTTACCCGAATGTTCAGAGTCTCGAGAGTAGGCGATTCAAACACAGGATGGACCGCCGCAGACTGTCGGCACGTGTCATGGCAGACTCCGGGCGCCAGTCCCCGTGCACGAACTCGATGATTCGCGAAGCATAGGCCGGACCAACGGCCCGACCACTGGCGGGACGCGGCACCATGTCTTGTCGAATGGCGCGACGACGGGAGCGACCCGCCAGATCAACCAGCGTGCGCTTGGGATCCGCCAACGATTCGGGGTCTGTGGGGATCTGGCTGACCGGGATGCTCAGAAACCGTGCTATCTGTTCGCGATCGGCCAGCAACCAGGCTTCCACTGCCCTGACGGCCACCCGGAAGCACATATAGGGCGCCGGATCGGGTAGCCATTGCGACACCACCAAAGGCGCACAGTCGGCATCTCGGTCAAGATCCACGAGAACCACCCAGAGAGGCGGGCGATGGGCAGCAAGATTGTACCCGTGGAGAGATCGAAGGACCGAGGGCTTACCCTGTTTTCCAAAGACAGATCTCAGGTCTGTCCCCACGTGTTGAGCCAAACGCCGCAGAACTGCTTCGTCGATGGGGCCTTCCACAGCAGCCAGGATGACGGTGTCAGGAGCGATCATCGATCTCAATCCCCAAAGAACGAGAGCTGCTCGACCTTCATGGGCCGCGTCAGTGGTATCACGGCTTCGGCGAGACTCGATCCGCCCTCCAGGAGGGCACGCACCTCTGCAAAGTCACCCGCAGGTCGCATCTCTGTGCCTTCGACCCCTGGCAACAGGAGAAGAACCTCGTCAAGGCCGATGCCTTCGTCACGCAACAGGTCCGTCGCATGTGTGCTTACGAGGATCTGCCGGCCGGTACGGCGCTGGGTACGGGCGAACATCTGCGGCACATAGCGAACTACTTCGGGATGCAAGGACAATTCGGGCTCTTCCAGCAGTAATGGGCCGGAGCCATCCAGTACAGCCCAGAGCAAGCCGATCAGACGCAGCGTTCCGTCCGAGAACTGCTCCTCGGTCTGCCACGCGCCTTGCGGTCGCCAATGCTCGTACTTGCCGCGCAAATGGGGTGTGCCGCGCGCCGGGTCGCGCCAAAGTTCGAGCTCCTTCAACTGTGGTACGGCTACCCGCAGCGCATCTGAGATGCGCCGGAGCCTCGCCTTTTGCGTTTTTTCGGAGGTGCGCGCAACCTGCTCCAGGAAGTCGCCGCCGAACGGATCGTTGCTCCGGCCCACCGAACGATCCGGCTCTCTCACCAGTTGCGGGACGATGTGCAGGTAGCGCACGGTGGCGAGGAAATCGGCCACGTCACGGAATTCCTGGTTGGCATTCACCTGCTCCAGGTAGGTCTGAGTCAGCCGCTCCGGATCCGTTTCGTCCTTGTCGTCGGGCCGACACATGATCTCCCGGCCGCCTCGGGCGACCCATTCCCGTTTGATGATCGGGCGCTGTCTGTTATCCTGCGTGAAGCGAAGTTCGTACTCCCAGGCGGTCGGGGTTTCATCATTTCCGATGCTGACGTGTACTGCCACATCAGGGTAGCGACGCGCAGACAAGCTCCTGAGTTTGGAGACGCCGCCGCGTTTGCGCACGGCCTCTTGAAAACCGCCGCCGACAGCGACAACGTCGTGGAGAAAACGGAACACGTCCAGAAAATTGGACTTGCCCGATGCGTTGGGGCCAACCAGGAAGACGCGGCGCTGCAAACCCACGTCAACCTGCGCGAAGTTCCGCCAGTTTTCCAGTTGCACCCCTGTAAGGTGCAATGGCTTGCCCGTCCCACGTGCCATACCGACTCCTCCCGGCCGTGTACCGCCACGAACCCCAACTGATCTCCCACACACGACACAACCATTTTACCACAATCCATCCCGATCGGCTACACCACGACCTCTTCCCCAACCCCTCTCCGCCGCGGAGAGGGGCGCGCGTTTTCCCATCACCCCCGGCGCCGCATCTCTCCCTTCCCTGCGAGGGACAGGTCTCCCGACACCAGCGGCGCACGCCCTTCCAACCACTTCCCATTTCGCCGAGCGTTGGCGTGGGCTGGAGGGGCAAGTAACGATGCTGTCCAGGAATCAACTTGCTGAGCACAGCTTGCAGCACAAGCCGGTCAGTCGGCCCTTCGACGACGGTCCCGATAATCATCTGCGGCTGCTCCTCAAAACAGGTCTGGCACGCCGCCCAATCGGCCCATCACCCATAGGTTGGACAGCGATAGCCCGCTGTCGATGGCTCGGAGCATCTCGTCGGATACCGGCACCCTGTCTACCCGCGTGGTGTCCTCCGCATCTCGCTCGATCGTGAAAAGTCGGGCGCGGTCGTCGCGCAGGTTCAGGCCGTCGAGCACCAGCGGATTGTGGGTCGTGAGAAGCGTCTGTCATTCCGGCCGGGCCTTCAGCATCAGTTCGCAGAAGAGGCGCACCGTCGCGCGCGCCAGCCGGGGATGCATGTTCTGGTCCAGGTTCTCGATGGCGAAGAGTCGCGGCGCCTTGGGATGGAGTGCCAGCACGAGCGCAAACAGCACGTAGAGCGCGCCTTCACTCGCCGTGTAAGCGGAGAGATGGCTTTGCCCCCTTGCCATCCAGCGATCAGTAAAGCGGATGACCTCGCTTAACGTCGGTACGCTCGCCGAGACGAGTTCCCTGGATGCCGGGACGACCGCGATCTGGTCGACCCAGTCCAACAGTTCCAGCAACTCATCCATCCTCAGACTGCCAAAGTGCTTCGATCTCGGCTTCAGCAATCCTTTGACCGCTTCAGCCAGTCGCCCTCCAGACAGTCCGACAGGCTCGCGTTGAGCCATGTCTGTCTCATTACCTCGCAACACAGGCGACGTGGGGGCAAAGATGCCGTAATCGGCGAGGGTCTCCGTTGTCAACAGCACGGCTTCGGGGGTTTGCATCCGCTGATACTCGCCGGGCCGCTCACGCAGCCGCAGAATGCTCTCCTGGTTGCTGACAATTCGTCCCCCGTGATAACGCCGCTCGCCCTTTTCGTCAAAGAGGAATCGGTCTTCGAGGCATGTCCACGAATCACCGTTGCCGTATGAGATGGCCACTGCATGCTCGACTCTGCCCTGGTCCGGCGCATCGGCCACGGCGCGAATCTGGATCTTATCCGGGGCCTCTGGCTTCCGAAACGCCGACCGATAAGATGCGCGCGGACCCAGACGCACGCCACGCCGCAACAGAGCCTGGTCATCCAATACGCCGCCCGCCGCAGCGCTCAGAAACCCCAGGGCTTCCAGTAGATTGCTCTTGCCGCTGCCGTTGGCGCCGATGAACACGTTGACCAGCCCAAGCGGCACAGTCACGCGCTGGAGCGACTTGAAACCATCGATCCTGATCTCGGTCAGCATGATCCACCTCTCTTCTCAACATCAACACGATTCTACCTGGCAAGTATAGCACAAAGGCCCCGAGCGCTCCAAGGTGTTTTTCTTTTACCGATCCGCCCCCATCTGCGCGTTGACCCCCGGCCACGCGACCAGGGTCACCGCAACCTGCACCGCCGCGGCGTCGCGCAAAAGGGTCAACACGGCCTCCTGGCCTGGCGTCATGGCTGCAAGCAGGTCGCCCAGGTCCGCGACCGTCTCCACCGGCCCCTCATCGAGCGCGACGATCACGTCCCCACCGACCATGATCCAGCTCCCGCCCAACGAGTACGCCTTGTAGCCGCCGCGCACGCCGGCCTCATCGGCCGGGCTGCCCGTGATCACGGTCTGCACCAGCACCCCGCGCTGCTCGGCCGGCAAGCCCATGACCTCGGCCAGCGCGGGGATCAGATTCACGCCGCTGACCCCGAGCCAGACCCCCTCTTTCGCAGGGCCGGCAGGCGCCGGCGTCTCGGCCGGCGCCTCGGGCCGCACGCCCACGACGACCGGCACATTGACCGGCTCGCCTTCGCGCAGGACCGTCAGGACGACCTCCTGGCCGGGGTCGGTGTGCCGCACCAGGTAGGTGTCGATCGCCTCCGGGACCAGGATCGGCTCGCCGTCGATGGCGACGATCAGGTCACCGCCGATCAGCATGTCCTCGTCTTCGATGGTGACGCGCTGGCTGCTGCCGCGCACGCCCGCCTGGTCGGCGGGGCCGTCCGCGGTCACGTCCAGGGTCAACGCGCCCTGCTGTTCGGGCGCCAGCTTCATCGCCTCGGCCAGCTCCGGCGTGAGCGCCATCGTGTTCAGGCCGAGCCACGGCGGCGAATACGCGCCTGTCTCGATGAGCGCCGGCGCCACCCGCGCCACGATCACTGACGGGATGGCGAACGCGATGCCGACGGACCAGCGCACGCCACCCGCGCCGTTGGAGGTCACGCCGATCACCCGGCCCGCCATGTCCACCAACACACCGCCCGAATTGCCGGGATTGATCGGCGCGTCGATCTGGATGACGTCGGGGATGATGTCGGACACACTCCCGAACGGCTGCGCCTCATCCCACACCGACAGCGAGCGAGCCAGCGCGCTCACGATGCCGAAAGTCATCGTGCCGGCGTAGTCCCACGGGTTGCCGATGGCGACCACGAACTGGCCCACCTGCACCGCGGTCGAATCCGCGATCGTCACCGGGTGCAACTGCCCGGCCGGCACGTCCACGTGCAGCACCGCCAGGTCACTGCGCTTGTCCTGGCCCACCACGGTCGCTTCCGCGATCAACCCGCTGGAGAAGGTGACGAAGAGGCGGTCCGCCCCCTCGATCACGTGGTTGTTGGTCACGATGTGGCCCTGATCGTCCCACACAAACCCGGAGCCCAACCCGTTGCGCCACGTCATCGGCCGGGTCGCCGCGGCCGGGTCGGGCTCCGAGTCCCAGGCGAACAGTTCCGCCAGCTTCTTGCGCTCCCAGATGTGGACCACCGACGGATTCACCTGCTGGTAGATCTCCTGAAGCGCAGATTGCATGCCGCCGAACAGCGCCAGCGCATCGGGTTGGGGCATCTGCGGCGGCGGGGGCGCAGGCGTGGCGGTCACGGGCGATTCGGCCGCCTGCGCGGGCACGACGACGTGAGGCGTCGCCGCGCTGGGTGGAGCGGTTTGCGCGGCCAAGGAAGCCGGCAAGATCGCCAGGGTCAGGACGATTAACAGGGACAGGATCAAGAACGGAGAACGTTTCACGAGACACCTCCAAAAGGTAGCGTTGACCGGCTGGCGGGGGAACCACAGCGGTCTGCGAGCGAACGACGCTGACATTATAGCAGGTTTATGGGGAGAAGTATAGCGCCCAACTTTCCCGCTCCCTGAGGCTAGCTCGCTATCCTGGCGGTAGGTGGGGATACCCTCGTGGTGGTCAGATGTGAGGTTGGCGGAGCGGAACAAATGACGTATACTGCGTATCCTGGACGCGTTGAGCGCCAGGGTTGCCCTTGCCCTGGCGCTCAAAAAAGGAGGAGAAGGAGAGAAAGCTCTTGAATCTCTCGAAAGCTATTATAACATAGAAAGCGCGCTGACGCTGGACGCGCGCCCCATTTTGAGGCTACACGCATCTTGCGTTTACCCTACGCACACCCTACGTTTTCCTGACTCAACGAGGCGAAAGGACTATGTCAACCCAAGAACCGATCAGCCCCCTCTGTGATCTGACCACCGGGGACTACGATGAGATCCTGGCGTTGTGGCAACGCGCCGGCCTATCGGTCCGGCCGGAAGGGCGGGATGGCCCGGCCGCATTCGCGCAGCAGATGGCCAGCGGGCGCCAGCGGATCGTGGGCCTGCGCGTCGGTCCCACGCTGGTGGCCGTGATCGTGCTGACCCACGATGGCCGCAAGGGATGGATCAACCGGCTGGCCGTGGATCCGGCCTATCGCCGCCGTGGCCTGGCCCGGGCGCTGATCGCCGAAGCCGAACGCTGGTTCACCGAGGAGCTCGACCTGGAGGTGTGGGCCGCGCTGATCGAAGGTTACAACCACGACTCCCAGGCGCTGTTCGATCGGCTGGGCTACCGCCGCCACGACATCGTCTACGTGAGCAAGCGCACGCGGCCGGAGGCATAGCCTCGGCGGGGGTCAGCCTCAGGCTTCTTCCCACTTCCGACCTCCGATGTTACAATAGCGTCACACCCGAACGAAACGGGTGATCTGTCCAGGAGGGTTCTCATGACCGTTCATATCCTGACCGATTCGAGCCATTATCTCGACCCGGCCGTCGTTAGCGAGTTGAATCTGCACGTCCTGCCGCTGGGGTTGATCATCAACCAGCGCGAGTACCACGAGCGGTTGGACATCACAACGGAGATGCTGTTCGAGATGTTGCAGGACAAAAGCAGCAGTTGGCCGACCACCGCCGCGGTCACGCCCGGCGCGATGCAGGCCGCGCTCGACGAGCTGACCGCCAATCCGGCCGACCAGGTGGTGGGGGTGTTCATGTCACGCGGCACCAGCGTCACGGTCGAGGTGGCACAGAGCGTCGCGGCCGAGCACCCGGCTCGCGATCGTATCCACATCGTGGACTCGCAGGGGGTCTCCGGCGCGTTGGCGCTCACCTTGCTCACCGTCGGCAGGCTGGCGCAAGAGGGCGCGTCCGCGGCCCAGGTGGCGGACGTGGCCCGCTGCATGGGGCAGGCGATGCGGGTGATGTTCACCGTGGACACGTTGGAATACCTGCATCGCGGTGGCCGGATGAAGGGCAGCCAGGCGTTACTGGGCAGCCTGCTGGGGATCAAGCCGGTGCTCTGGCTCAACGCGGGCGCGATCGAGCTGTGGAGCAAGGCGCGGGGGAAGAAAAAGGCCCTGGCCACCATGTTGGACGAGAGCCTGGCCGCGATGCCGGACAGCGAGCCGATCCACGCGCTGGTGTTCGACGCGGCCGCGCCGGAGGACAGCGCGGCCATGCGCCGGGTCCTCGCCGAACGCGCGACCTGCGAACAGCTCTACCAGGCGCAGATCGGCCCGGTCGTCGCGGCGCACGTCGGCCCTGGCTGCCTGGCGATGGCGGTCTGCCCGGCCAGCGTGACCCGCGTGGGTGAGTGAGCGAATGAGCGAATCAGCGAATCAGCGAGTCAGCGAATTGGTAGACCGAGAGAGAGCGTGAGACAGTTGCCATCCCGCAGGCAAACCAGCCGGCGGATCACCCATCCAGCTTTTAGCTTCCAGCTTCCAGCTTCTAGCTTCCAGCACCCGGTATCCGACCCGCCCTGGGAGCCTGGCTACCTCCGCCTCCACCGCAGCGGCGAGCTGGCCGAGCGGGCGCGGGGCGCGGGGGCCGCGCTGGCGCGCTGCGAGCTCTGCCCGCGCGGCTGCGGGGTGGACCGGCTGAACGGCGGCCGGGGCGTGTGCCGCGGCGCCGCGGACCCGGTGATCGCATCGTGGAACGTCCATCCATGGGAAGAGCCACCGATCAGCGGGACGCGGGGCTCCGGCACGATCTTCTTCTCCGGCTGCACGGGCCAATGCCGCTTCTGTCAGAACTACCCCATCAGCCAATTCGGCTACGGCAACCGGGTGACCGTGGACCGTTTCGCCGAGATGATGCTGGAACTGCAAGCCCGCGGCTGCCACAACATCAACTTCGTGACCCCCACCCACTTCGTGCCACAAATCCTGGCCGCGGTGGACGCCGCGGCAGCCCAGGGCCTGCGCATCCCGCTGGTCTACAACACCAGCGGCTACGAGACGGTCCCCACCCTGCGCCTGCTGGAGGGGCTCGTGGACATCTGGCTGCCGGACGCCAAGTACGCGGACGATATCGTGGCCCGGCGCATCTCCGGCTTCCCGGACTACGTGGCGGCCAACCAGGCCACGCTGCGAGAGATTCACCGCCAGGTGGGGGATGCGCTGATTTTGGACACTGACGGCATCGCCCGCCGCGGGATGATCATCCGCCACCTGGTGCTGCCCGCTGGGCTGGCCGGCACGGCCGAGGTGCTTCACTGGATCGCACAAGCGTTGTCCCCCCGCGTCCACGTCAGCCTGATGGACCAGTACTTCCCGGCCTACAAAGTCCTGGACGACCCGGTCCTGGGCCGCAAGATCACGGCCGAGGAATATGCCGCCGCGCTGGATGCCTTCGCCGCGGCCGGCCTGGCAAACGGCTGGATGCAGGAGCATGACGCGGCGTGCCAGCTTAACGCCGGTCGGTTTGAGTTTTGCTCTGGTTGATGGTATACTGGCGGCTGGTACATTGGTAGATTGGGGGTTGGTAGATTGGTAGATTGGGGGTTGGTAGATTGGTAGATTAGTAGATTGGTCGGTCACCAAGTTCCCAATTTCCCAAGTTCCCAACTTCCCAAGTTCCCAACTTCCCAATTTCCCAATTTCCCAACTTCTCGACTTACCAAGTTCCCAAGTTCCCAACCCAGGAGGTTCCGCCGTGCGCCTGTCCATTCTGCAAGAAAACCTCTCCAAGGGCCTGTCCATCGTCGGTCGGGCCGTCTCGTCGCGCAGCACGTTGCCCGTGCTCGGCAACATCCTGCTCAGCACCGATGAAAACCGGCTGAAACTGGCCGCCACCAATCTCGAAATCGGCGTCAGTTGCTGGCTGGGCGCGCAGGTCGAAGACGATGGCGCCATCACACTGCCGGCGCGCTTGCTGACCGACTGGATCAACTCCGTGCCACCGGAGCGGATCGACCTGGAGATGGTGGTGCGCACGATGAGCATGAACCTCAAGTGCGCACGATTCGAGTCCAACATCAAGGGCATCGACGCCAGCGAGTTCCCGCTCATCCCCACCGCGGACGGCGAGGAGGCGTTGGGGCTGCCGGCCGCGACTCTGCGCAAGATCATCGACCAGGTCGTTTTCGCCGCGGCCGACGCCAAGGACACCAGCCGGCCCTCCCTCACCGGCGTGCTCACCCGGTTCGAAGGCGAACGCCTGACCCTGGCCGCCACTGATGGCTACCGCCTGTCGGTGCGCCGCACCCTGCTGACGGCCGCGGCGCCCGAGGATCTCCAAGCGGTAGCCATCATCGTGCCCGCCCGCTCTCTGGCCGAGGTCAGCCGGATCAGCGGGGAGACCGACCCGGACAAGCCCGTTGAACTGGCGGTGGCTGTGGCCCGCAACCAGATCCTCTTCCGCCTGGCCGGCAAGGGCGAGGACGAGCGCGGCGCGTTCCACCAGGTGGACCTGGTGTCGCAACTGATCGACGCCAAGTTCCCTGACTTCAACGCCATCATTCCGAAGGGCTTCACCACCCGCTCCGTCCTGGACACAGCGGCGTTCCTGCGCTCGCTCAAGGTCGCCTCGCTGTTCGCTCGCGACGCCTCCGACCGGGTTATGTTGCAGATCACACCCGGCAGCGACACAGTGCCCGGCCTGCTCACGCTCAAGGCCACTTCGGCGGAGGCTGGTGACAACGTTAGCGAGATCGACGCGCTGGTGGAGGGGGACGCGTTGGAGATTGCGTTCAACGCCCGCTACTTGATCGACGTCCTTTCGGTGATCGACACGCCCCAGGTTGTGCTGGAGACGTCCCGCTCGGACCGGCCCGGCGTGTTTCGGCCCGTGGGCACAGGGCCGGAGGAGTTCACCCACGTCATCATGCCGATGCAACTAAACCGCTAGGGTGGAGTAAATTGGTAAATTGGGAAATTAGGAAGTTGGTACCGTGGTAAGTTGGCAAGTTGGTGACCGACCAATCTACCAACGTATCTTCTCAATTCTTCGGGG
>MNXL01000221.1 GCA_001871755.1 Anaerolineae bacterium CG2_30_64_16 | reverse complement strand
AGCGGCGGATCACGGATCCGCCTTGAGCTGCCCCGGACTATTGAGAGGATACCTTTTCTCGATCAGTTCAAGTGTCACTACAAGTCTACGGCATTGTAGCACAGGCTTGTGGAAGCGGCAATTACGAGTTGCGTGCCGGGAGCCAGCGCTGGATCAATAGGGCCTCAGCGTCGGACATCGATCCGGCGCCAGCCATCTGGCGAGGCCGGCGAGGTCACGGGCCGATCATTGCTCAGGCGCACCAACCGCAGGCGCAGCGTCTCAGATGGCTCGTCCGGCAGGTTCAGCCGGCGCCAGGTGACGAATCGTCCGTCTGGCACCCACTCGGGCGGCCGAAACGCGTCGAAGGGCACGACGGTTTGCCAGTCCCCGGCCGCGATCTCCAGGCGATAACCGGCCGGGTTCTCCCAATCTGGGCCGGCCGTGCGCCAGAGGAGCTGAAGCGCCGGCACGCCATCCGGGCCAGCACGCCAGGCCGCGGCGGTCAAGATCAACTGTTCGGTGAAGGCCGCGCTCATCTGCTCAGTCGCACCGAAAACCGTGAGATCTGCGTCGGCGGGCAGCCCGAACTCGGTCAGGGCGGGTGTGCCGTCGGGGGCCAGCCACTGGTCCTGCTCGATGCTGTGGTAGGCCAGGAAGGCCGCGGCCGGTCCGGTCGGCTGCGAGCTGGCCGCGATCAGGTAGGTGGCGCGTTCGCCGGGCGGGGGCAGCGGCAGTGCGCCGCGCGCGTCGAACCAACTCAGCCCGGGGTTCTGATGCTGGAAGTAGGTCTGCACTGTGGCGTGCTCGGCCAGCAGCATGAAGGTCGGGTGGCGGTAGATGTCAGATGACAGGTAGACGTGGCCGGCCGGCTGGTGGGTTTCCAGCCATTGCCAGGCGGTCGTCATGTCCCCCTCGAACGCGTCGAACGTCGCCTGCGCCGGCCCCCAGACGCGGAAGTAGTCGCGGTAGGTCAGGCCGACGTGGACGAGCAGCGCGGCGGTTATGACTAGTGACACGGTGACACGGTGACACGGTGACACGGTGACACGGTGACGGGGTGACACGGTGACACGGGGTGGCGGGGAGGCCCTTAGCACGGCGGTCGCCGTCCCCTCAGTTCCCTCCGTTCCCTCGATTCCCTCCGTTCCCTCATTTCCTTCATTTCCCTCAAGTCTCCCGTGTCGCACAATCTTCCCCACCACCACACCCACCCCCACCGCCGGGAGAAAGTAGACGCCCGGGATCACGCCCAGGACGCGCGGCAGGGTGGGGAACCGGTCGGTGGCCAGGAACGCGGGCAACAACAGTGCGGGAAACCAGGTCAGCAGGAAGAGCGCGGCCGGATCGCGCCAGCGCCAGAGCAGCGTGGCGACCCCGATCAGCGCCAGGAGCGCGGTCAGCGGGTCGAACACCGCGCGGCCAGGCAGGTTGTAGAACTGGGCCAGGTCGCCTTTGCCGGGGACGAAGAATTGGAGCACGTTGGCCAGCGCGGCCTGCCCGATGCGCGACCACGGGCTGGTATCCCCGAACGCGGCCACTTCACCGGCGCGCTGGCTGAAGCTGCCGGGATGCTGGAGGAAGTAGACGCCCAGAGGCGCAAAGACCAGCGCTGCCACGCCATACAGTAGCACAATTCCCCAGAAATGCCGGCGCAAGATCGCCTCATCCCCCCGGCCGCGGGCGTAGGTGATGAGCGCCTGCAAGATCAGGAACCCACCCAGGAAGAAGGGGAAGAACCGGCTGGCCGTGTAGAAGTGCGTCGCCAGGCCGAGGAAGAGGCCGCTGAGGGCAAACCAGAGGGATTGCGGATTGCGGATTGCGGATTGCGGATTGCGGATTGCAGATTGCAGATTGCGGATTGCAGATTGCAGATTGCGGATTGCAGATTGCGTGACCTGCGATTCTTGGGCTGCGCTTTGCGCTTTGCGCTTTGCGGATTCACGGATTCGCTGATTCGCTGATTCGCCCGGTTCACCCCCCGCCAGAACGCGGCAAACGCCAGCGCGCCACACAGCGGCGTGAAGACGCCGCGGATGCCGAAGCGGCTGAAGTGGATGTGCCAGTAGGAAGTGGCGAGGTAGAGAGAGGCGAGGAATGGTACGAACATTAGGGTATTGGGTATTAGGTATTGGGGATTGGTGGTCTTCGTGTGGACACCATCGCGCGCAGCGAACCCGTTGCGAGAACTGCCAATACCTGATACCCAATATCCAATACCCAATACCCAATACCTCGTCATCTCCCGCCCCAGCCAATAAGTCGCCAGCGCGGTGAGGATGCCGGCGATGGCCGACGGCAGGCGCAGCGCCAGCGGCGTGACGCCCAGCAGCCGGAACGCTGCCGCGACGAGCCAGATATGGAGCCCTTCGCGGCCGTAGTTGGCGGGGAAGAAAACCGCGCCCCGGCCGGCCAGCACATCCAGCGCGTCCAGCCCGTCGGTGGCCTCGTCCCCGAACAGCCCCGGCGGGATGCTGTCGAGCTGCCACAGGCGGAAGAAGGCCGCGACCACGAAGATCAGGGCCAGGTGCAGCCAGGGGTTGGTGAGAAACTTGCGGAAGTCGTGAGCCAAAGGAGCTACCCGCTTTGTGACCCGGTCACCGTGTGACCCGGGGACCCGGTGACACGGGGACCAGGTGTTTGCTCGCCTGGGCGGTCACCTTGTCACCTTGTCACCTTGTCACCTTGTCAGGTCTCCACGCCGCGTGCGCTACAGCATCTTGCGCCCGAGCACCCAGCGATGGTGCGCCCAGACCTGCTTGAGCTGCCACGGCAGCGCAACGCGGTCGAGCCAGGCGTACTTCATGACGCGGTCGTAGAGGTCGGGCTGCTTGCCCAGATAGTAGTCCATGGTGGACCAGCGCCAGCCTTCGCCGGTGAACTGCGCATCGAGCTTCATGGATTTGATTCCCAGCCGGCGCAGCAGCTCGCTTGCGGGCATCACCGTGTCGGGCCAGGGGGGCACGTCGAGCACGCCCTGGTCGAGGATCTCCACACCCAGCCATTGGAGCTGCCGGCGGATCAGCCCGATGTCGGTCCAGCGCTCGTTCACCTCGTTGACGAACTCCGGCTCGACCACGTACTTGCGCAGCAGGTAGCCGACCTGGGCCGGGTTGGGCGCCGCGACGAAGACGAGCTCGTTGGCGACGCGCACCAGCTCGCGCAGGAAGTCGCCGGGATCGGGCAGGCGCCAGAGCGCGGCCCAGTTCCAGACGAAGTCGAAGCTCCGGTCGGGGAACGGCAGACGGGACCAATCTTCGACCAGCGTGAAGGTGGCGGGCAGGTTCAGCTCGCTCCAGATGCGCTCGACGCCGGCCAGCCGCTCCGCGTTGTCGTCGACGAGCGTGATCGGGCACTTGACGCGCGCCAGCGCCACGCTGTTGATCCCGCTCACGCCGGCCATGCCGTATAGCGGCGCTTCCAGCACGGACTGGAAGCCGTACTGGCCCTTGAGGTGAAGCAGGAAATCGTTCAGCACGAAGCGCTCGTACACCAGGCCGAGGCCTTCGTTATAGTCGGTGAGGTAGTGTTTCCAGGTAGGTTCGGATGTCAAGTGGCTGCTCCTGGTCGGAAACGTGCCCGGCATTTTGCCGCTGATCACGTCTCAGTCAGTTCCGGCAACGGCGGCGCCTGTGGCGACAGGGCTAACCCGACATTCAGAAAGTCGCTGACCGGTGGTGCGGTAACCACACCCCAGACAGATGCCCACAGATCGTCCGGCAGGTTGCGTAGCTTCGCCAACGAGACGGTCAAAGGCCGATCGCGGTGGTGTTCCATAATTTGTTTGAAGCTGATGAAGGTCAGGCCCACCGCCCGCGGCGCGATGCCTTCGGCCTTGCCGGTGTCCAGCCGCAGAAGGATGTTGTCGCCTAGCTCCACGCCGGTAACGTGCTTGCTCCGGCCAAAGGAAACATACAGGACGTCAGCCTCTTCATCGTAATTGATTCTGGTCTCATTCATCGCTCACTCCTTGAATGCCTGCATGTAGGCAGTCGTTACGAACTTCTCGTCGCTCACCGCGCCGGCCAGGCCGATACGCCAACGGAAGCGGACACAGACGACGAGATGCGTGTTGCCATCGGGCAGATCAGCAAACCCCCAGTAGTATTGGTAGCCGCTCGGATCGTAGGGATCCTGACGCCGCCGGCCAAGCCGAATAGTCTCAGCGATCTCATCGAAGAAGTCGGCCATTTCTGGATGATTGTCGAGATCAACGATGTGCGCCCATCGTTCACGTGTCAGGTAGATCTCATTGCCGAAGCGGTCGTGTTGGGTCCAAAGCTTGCCGTCAGGCATGTCAGGTACTCCTACGCGTCATCCACCCCGACGATGAGCGTGCCACCGGCCGTGTTGTAGAACGCGCTGATCAGCACCGCCAGGTCGGACGAGGCGGGCAGCTCACGCTTGAACTGTGGTTATCATGTGGGCGAAAGCGTTCCGGTGTCTGGCAGTGTGTAGATCAGCGCATCAATCTCGCGCAGAATATCGGCCAGGTCAGGCGCTCCAGCCTCGACAACGGAGCTACCCGTGTGCTTGTGATGGGGAAAGGTGGACAAGTTTGGTCTTCACAAACAGGTCATACGTGGCCGCCCACTCGACACAATGCTGCACCTCATCATCAAGTCTGCCGGCCTGGTAACGCTGAGCGAAGCTGGCCGATGATATCCGATACTTCCGCTCGTACTCCTCGAGCCGACCGGCCAGCACCAACAGATCATCTATTGGATTGGTCGCCGCCATGGCATCAGCCAACGCTTGCCGGAATTCTGCCGGCGCTGGCGCATTCCCTACAAAGGTAAATTCAGGCATCAGAACCCTCCTGCAGTCGCCGTGTCATCCTTGCTGCCTGATCGAGAGTCTACCACAACATGGCAGCAAAGGCAACGCGAACCGCTCGTAGACGAGGCCGAGGCCTTCGTTGTAGTCAGTGAGATAGTGTTTCCAGGTGGGTTCGGGTGTCACGGTGTTGCCTTTCATTGCCTAGAAGCATGGACTCACACAGCAGCTTAGCGGACTTGACATCCCAGGCTAACGGCATTATACTATAGTCAAGATCGGGTGGCTCGGATGAATCTCTGGAAGCGACGCCAGGGTGCAAGCGAGCGATGCAGCCGTCAGGCTCCCCCCGATCGTTTTGTTTAACCCCTCGAAAGTGCTGAAAACTCAGCGAGAGTGATGATCCGATCCGCCTTGAATTGACCCCGAAACACACCGATAGCCTGCTCATGTGCCCCACTACTCTTCCCAATCGCTGCAAAAGTGACCACATCTGGGTCAATCCGCAGTCCATTCTGGCGAGCCAATCGCATCAGCATGCTTTTGATGTCCGCTTCGTGGCCTTCATACTCCAGATCAATGGTGATCCAAGATACTCGTGCCAGCACATCGCGCAACAGAAAAAAGAGGCCAACCGAAAATACCCAGATAACTGCCCGCGTCTTCGATTTACCTTGTTGGCGCAGATGAGTCAATATCTCACGTTTGACCTGACCAGGAATACAAATGGCATATCGCCCCGTATTATTGGAGTAAGCCAGGATCGTATCTTGGGCGGTTTCGATCTTGCCGCTTTGGTCAACTTCGAGGCGAAGATGTGCCCGAGGAGTGCTTGTCATCGGAAATGGTCTACCATGTATTGAAGACGCGGGATCAGCTTTTGCTCCAAATCCGTGGAACGGAAATAATCGGCGCAGAGCACCGTGATCTCTTCGTCGCTGTAGGTGCTCGTGAGATATGGACGGATGTCGGCGGTGTTGGGGTTTGCCATGAGCCAGCGCCTTCCTTGTTCAGCATTTCCGCGTCGCTGATTACCTCAAGTCGCGATCCAGCATCGCCAGATCCACCAATCGTGCGCCGTGCTGTTCGGCCAACGTCTGCGCGGCATCCGTGAATCCACCGCGAGCGAAGAAGACATAATGGAGCGTCCACCCTTCACCGGCACTGGGTAGCGCCTTGAGCACTTTGGGTGTCTTCTCTTCGATCAACTCCTGCACCACCTCGCGCCCCACCGCGTCCACGCTCCACTTGGCTTCGCCCAACAACAGCGCCTTCTCGCGCCAGTTGATCGCCGCCACGTCCACCTGGGCCTCGCTGTCCCAGTGCGCGCCGACTTGCTCGACGGCGAAAGGCAGCCGGCCGGCGCGAGCCTGCGTCAAAACCCATGTCCGGCACAGCTCTTCGAAAGCGGTCATGCCGATAAAGGCGCGCAACTGCCCCGCGATGCGCTCCCACACTTCGTCGAAAAGTCCCTGCGCCAGCAGGCCGAGGTTGGGACGGACAAAGCGAAAATAGAAGCGCAGATAGTTATCGGCCAGCACGTAGCGGCTGAGGCGTGAAATCGCCTGCTGCTTGGGCGGTACCGTCACCGGCAGCTCGCGGCGCAAGTAGTCCATCTCCACTAACTGGACCAGGTAGGGATCGGCGCTGACGCGAGAAGACAGGCCAGCGGCCAGGGCGATATCGGCCGGCCGGCGCGCGCCCTCGGCGATGGCGGATAGCACCGCCTGATAGTTCTTCGGGTCGCGCACCTGTTCTCCGATCAGGTAGTCCGGGTCGGTGCGGAAGAGGCCGGTCTCGCGAAACAGGGCTTGCCTGACGTTGTCGCCCAGCGAGAGCGCGTCGGAGAACTGCTCCAGGTAGGCGGGCACCCCGCCCAGAATGGCATAGACCGCCACCCGTTGCTCGGCGCTGTACCGCGGAAAGAAGGCCGCCGTCGCCGCAAACGGCAAGGGACGGATACGCAACGGTCCGACCATGCGACCATAGAGCGGCGCATCGGCGCCCAGCAACCGCTCCATCATCCCGATGTGGCTGCCGCAGAGCGCCAGGCAGACGTTGCTGAACTTGAGGTGCTGATCCCAGGCGTTTTGCAGGGCGGAGGGCAGCCCCGGCTCGGACGCGACCGCGTAGGGGAACTCGTCGAGGATGACGATGTGCCGTCGCTCGCCTTGACAGACGGCGGCCAATTCCTCGAACGCCTGCGGCCAGCTCTCGTAGCTGAAGGTGCGCGGCGCACGCTTGCCGGGGTTGCCGTGTTGCCAGACCTGCTGTGAAAACTGGCTCAACAGCACGCTCGAAGGGAAATGGGAGCCGACCCAGTAGAGGTAGGGCCGTTGGCTGGTCCTGGCCCAGTGGATCAGCAGCGTCGTCTTGCCCAACCTGCGCCGGCCGCTGACGGTCACCAGACGCGCTGCTGGCGCGTCAAGGAGGGCATTCAGTTCGTCCAGCTCGCGCTCGCGATCCACCAGCATGGTCATGACTCCTGAATAGGGTAAGTACGATTAGTCTAATCGTACTTACCCTAATAGTCAAACTCGATCTCTTTCATCATAACCGAGTTTACCACGACATCGCGTCTTCGGCAACGTCGCCCGCCGACCGAATTGGCCGATCCGCGGCGCGTGGGCTACAATGCGAATCAGCAAATCGGCAAATCGCAAACTGCAAATCGCAAACTGCAAATCGCAGATGAACCAATCATCCAGCTTCCAACCCTCAATATCCAATACCCAATACCCAATCCTCCTCACCGGCATCGCCGGCTTCATCGCCGGGCGCCTGGCGGAGCGGCTACTGCGCGAACGGGCGCCGGTGCGCGGGCTGGCGCGGCGGCCGGCCGCGGCGGGTTGGCTGGCCAGCCAGGGGGTGGAGGTGGTCCAGGGCGACTTGCTGGACCCCGAGTCGGTGGCCCGCGCAGTTCAGGGATGCAGGGCAGTCGTCCACGCGGCGGCCTGGACCGGCGGCGCGGGGCCCTCGTCGGAGTTGGCCTGGCGCACAAACGTGGAGGGCACGGCCAACGTGCTGGCCGCGGCCAAAGCCGCGGGGGTCGAACGGTTCGTCTACATCAGCAGCGTGGCGGTCTACGGGCTGAACCGCGCGGCGCTGATCGACGAGTCGATGCCCACGCCGCCGGTCGGGCAACTCTACCCCGACAGCAAGATCGCGGCCGAGGGGCTGGTGCGGGAGAGCGGCCTGCCCTACGTCATCGTGCGCCCCGCGTCCACCTACGGCCCGCGCGGGGACGCGTGGACGGTCGGCCCAATCGAGCAAATCCGGCGCGGGCGGCTGGTGCTGTTAGGGCGGGACAATGGGCTGGTGACGCCGGGCTACATCGACAATGTGGTGGATGGCCTGTGGCTGGCGCTGACCCATCCGGCCGCGGTCGGCGAGACGTTCAACTTGTGCGACGACCGGGCGGTGACCTACCGCGAGTTCTACCTGGCCTACGCGCGCATGCTGGGGCGGGAAAGCCTGCCGGTATTGCCGGGCTGGGTCACCCGATTAGCGCGCTCGGGACCGGCCAACCTGTTGCGCCGGCTGCTCGGCAAGCCGCCGATCGGACCGTGGTCGCTGCATTTTCGGCGCAACCCGTCGCAGTTCAGCGTGGAGAAGGCCAGACGGATGCTGGGCTACGCGCCCCAGGTCGATTTCGCCGTGGGGATGCGGCGAACCGAGGCCTGGCTGCGCGAGGCAGGGCATTTGTAAAGTGCCACGCTTGCCCAGTCGTTTGCTTTCCGGTATACTGAGCCCATGCGCATTTATCTGGAAACCCTGGGCTGCCGTTTGAACTACGCCGAGATGGCCGCGCTGGGCCGGCAATTGGTCGCATCCGGGCACGACCTGACCGATTCGGCGGTCGGCGCCGACCTGTGCGTGCTCAACAGTTGCACGGTCACAGGCGAGGCCGCGCGCAAGAGCCGGCAACTGGTCCGGCAGATGGCACGCGCCAACCCGGCTGCCCGGCTGGTGGTCACCGGCTGCTACGCCACGCTGGAAGGGGCGGCCGTCGCCGAGTTGCCCAATG
>MNXL01000117.1:4451-6744 GCA_001871755.1 Anaerolineae bacterium CG2_30_64_16 | reverse complement strand
CTATCGCTGTCCGAACCTGCGCTTCGAGATGGACGTGACCTACACCAACCGCCCGCCGGCCGGCGCCATGCGCGGCTACGGCGCGCCGCAAGGGTTGTTTGCGCTGGAAGTGCACATGGACGAGATCGCCGCCGGGCTCGGTCTTGACCCCATCGAGTTTCGCCGCCGCAACTGGGTGCAGGTGGGAGATGTGTTCCCCCTGGCCGAGGCGCTGGGCGAAGGGCGCAAGGGCTTCCCCAACCCGCTGCGCTCCACCGGCCTGGCCGAATGCATCGCCGAAGGCGCGCGGCGCATCGGCTGGCAGCGGCGGTATGATCCGGATTGGCACGTCGTCCCCGGCAAGCCCCACGTGCGCCGCGGCCTGGGCATGGCCGCGCTGATCCACGGCAGCGGCATCCCCGGCATTGACATGGGCGGCGCCTACCTCAAGATGAACGACGACGGCTCGTTCAACCTGATGTTCGGCGCCACCGACCTGGGCACGGGCGCGGATACCGTGCTGGCGCAGATCGCTGCGGAGACGTTGGGCTGCGCGGTGGACGACATCATCGTCTACGCCTCCGATACCGACATCACTCCCTTCGACAAGGGCGCGTATGCGTCGTCCACGACCTTCGTCTCCGGCGGCGCGGTGAAGAAGGCGGCCGAGAAGGTGGCGGCCATGATCAAAGACGTGGCCGGCCGGATGTTGGAATGCGATCCCCAGACGCTGCGGTTGGCCGAGGGCCGCGCCATCGCCCCCAACGGCGAAAGCGTCACCCTGCGTGAGGTGGCGCTCGAATCGCTGCACGTGATGGATCAGCACCAGATCCAGGCGGCCGAATCGCACATGTCGCTGATGTACGCGCCGCCCTTCGCGGCCCAGTTCGCCGAAGTCGAAGTGGACGCCGAAACCGGCGAGGTGCGCGTCAACAAACTGGTCTTCGGCATTGACTGCGGCCAGCCGATCAACCCGGATGGCGTCGAGGGACAGATTGACGGCGGGATGGCCATGTCGCTGGGCTATGCACTGTGCGAGGAGATGGTGTTCGACGAGGCCGGCCGGCTGCGCAACGGCAACCTGCGCGACTACCACGTCTTCCGCGCCGACGAGATGCCGGTGGTCGAGCGGTTTATCGTCCCTGCCCGTGATCCCGCCGGCCCGTTTGGCGCCAAGGCCGCGGCGGAAATCCCGACCGATGGCGTCGCGCCGGCGGCGGTCAACGCCATCTACGATGCGACAGGTGTGCGGCTACGCCAGATTCCTGCCACGCCAGAGCGGGTATGGCGCGCCATCCAGAAAGGGGGACGATGCGTACAGTGACTCGCTGCGACGTGAACGATTTCGGCGAAACTATGCTGCCACATTCTTACTTACAATCCAATAAAGGAGGATGACCATGTTCAACACTATCGTTTTGGCGACCGATCTGTCACCGGCTTCGAATGTTCTGGTGGAATGCGTCATGGGGTTCAAAGCGCTCGGCGTGAAGAAGGTCTTCCTCACCTACGCAATGGGGATCAGACACCTGGATGATCTGAAACATATCATTGCGGCCCAGGTGGAGCCAGCCCTGCTCGAACAAAAAAAAACTGATGGACCAGGGCCTGGATGTGAGCATCGAACTGGCGCCCGGCGCGCCGTCGGAGGAGATCCGGCGGGTCGCAGACGAGAAGGACGCCTCGCTGATCGTCATCGGCTCGCACGGCGAAAGCATGACCGAGCACGCGTTGTTCAAGTTCGGTGGCACCGCCTCGGAGGTGCTCCACAGCTTCACGCGCCCGCTGCTGCTGGTCAGGACGCGCATCGTGGCGAAAGGCACGGAAGTCTGCGCCGAGGGTACATGCACGAACTACCTGGAGAACATCCTGTACTGTACGGACTTCTCCGACACCGCGCAGCGCGCCTTTGAATACGTGGAAGGGCTGGTCGAAGCCGGGTGCAAGCAGGTCACCATCATGCACGTGCAGGATAAGAGCCGCATAGACAAACATCTGGCGCACAAGCTGGACGAATTCAACCGCATTGACGCGGAACGCCTCGCGATGCGCCGGGATCGGCTGGCCACGAAAGGGGCGACGGACATCCAGGTCAAGATACCCTACGGGCTGCCCACGGAGGAAATCCTGAACGAGATCGAAACCGAGAACTACTCACTGGTCGTCATGGGCAGCCAGGGCCGCGGCTTCGTCCGCCAACTGTTCCTCGGCAGCGTCAGCCACAATATCGCCAGGCATGCCAAGATATCTGTGCTGTTGATACCGGCGATCCGGTAAGGGTCTGCGAGGATCAGGCGATGCGCGGTGCGTGTCA
>MNXL01000117.1:2585-4440 GCA_001871755.1 Anaerolineae bacterium CG2_30_64_16 | reverse complement strand
CCCGAACGGGTGTGACACGGCTTCACTGTCATCGCGGCCTCGTGGCTCGGTCAGGAGACCGACCATAGCAAAAACGATGCAAATTGCCGCTCGGGCCGGTCTCCGACCGTGCCCGTCGGGGCCGTGCGGGAGGAGGTTACGATGGAGTACTTTCTGCTGCCGATCCTCTTGTTCGTGCTATCGTTCCTTTCCGGGATGCTCGGCCTGGGGGTAGCCTTTATCTCGACGCCTGTCCTGGGCCTGTTCGGTTTTGACCTGAAGCATGTGATCATGCTCTGGAGCCTCCTCTTGAACGGCCTGACGGCGATCAGCAGCGCCACGGCCTACACCCGCTCGCACATGGTGGACTGGCGCACCGCGCTGCCGTTACTGGGCATCACCACACTGGTTGCGCCGCTCGGCGTGTGGATCCTGCGTTTCGTGCCGACCACCATCGTGTGGTGGATCTACGTGGGCGTGCTGTTGTTTCTGGCCTACCGCATGGCGTTCGCCCCCAAACGGGATGACGCCCAGAAGACAGCGATTGCAGACCGCACGCGGATCAAGGGCGGCCTGCTCAGCGCCGCGATTGGTGTCTTTGCGGGCTTTCTCGGCGGGGGGCCGGGCTTCCTGCTGATGCCGACGCTGGTCATGCTCGGATACACGGCCCGCATTGCGGCAGCAACGAACAGCGTAATCGTCACCCTGCCCTCGTTCTCGGCGTTTGTCGCGCATCTAGCCGATGCACAGTTCGACTGGGTGATGGTAGGAATGACGAGCGTTACATCGGTGATCGGGGCTTATTACGGCGGCATGTTCATGGCTAAACGGGTCAAGAGCCGCACGCTGACGCGGATTTTCGCGGCCGCACTAATCTTGCTGGCGATCCAGCGCATCGCCATTCTGCTGAGCGCGCTATGATTCGTGAAGCAAGCTACGACGCAGCCCCGGTGCGAGCACGGGTGGCAGCTATCTCTCAGGGGTATGGCGGGCCGGCGCTGGACATCGGGACGGGCGCTTGCGCTTGCCTGGCAGTCGCCATGGCGCGCAATGGGTTACGAGTCACGGCGGTGGATCACGCCTCCAGTGCGGTGCGCATGGCCCAGGAGCGGGCAGCCGGACAGCTTGGCGTCGACCTGGATGTGCGTTACGCCGAAGCAACGCACCTGCCCTTCCCCAACGGCGCGTATCGCGTCGTGGCAGCCTTCGATGTCCTCTGCCATGCCGCCGAACCTGCCGGAGTGCTGGCGGAAATGTTCCGCGTCTGTGCGGATGACGGCGCAGTCATCATCACGGAGCTGAACCCGGCCGGCCGCGAGGTCACGCGCCATCGTGACGACGGTTTTGAGACGCAACTGCCTGCGCTGCTGGCGCCTCACTGTCAGGATTGCCAGCAGGTCCATGATGCCTTCCACATCACCTATGTTTGCAGGAGAGAAACCCATGTCAGCATAGGAGAGATCACCTCAATCCCCACCGCGCCGGCCATCATCAACGCCATCCGGGCCACTACCGGCGTGCGTATCAACGAATTGCCCGCGACGCGGGAGCGGGGGCGGCAGGCGCTAGAGGAAAGGAGTAACGCCCATGTGTGAAACAACTGTCTACCTGGAACGGGACGGTCGGCTCGAAAAACTGATGGACGATGTGGCCCGGATCGTCGTGACGGCGGATGGCCTGGAGCTGACCCGGCTGTTTGAAGCGCCCCAGACCGTGCGGGCCGAGCTGCGCGAGCTGGATGCCATGAAGCACACCGCGATCCTGCGGCCCCGCCCCGAAGGCCCTGGCGCGCCGGGGTGGGCCCTGGGACGGCGCAGCATCCGAGCCTACACCGCCAAGCCCGTGGTCGACGAGCAGATCCAGGCCCTGCTCCAGG
>MNXL01000117.1:0-2561 GCA_001871755.1 Anaerolineae bacterium CG2_30_64_16 | reverse complement strand
ACGACCGCCGGCCGTGGGCTTTCGTGGTGGTGCGCGATCCAGCCCGCCGGCATGCCTTGGCGGAAACGCACCAGTGGAGTCGCATGTGTGCGGATGCCCCGGCCGTCATCGTCGTGCTGGGCGATCCGCAGGCCTCCGACCACTGGATCGAGGATTGCAGCGCGGCAACCGAGAACCTGCTGTTGGCAGCGGCCTGGCTCGGCCTGGGCGCGGTGTGGGTGGCGGTCTATCCGCGGTCCGAGCGCGAGGCCCACGTGCGGCAGGCGCTGAACGTCCCTGCCCGGCTGCGGGTGCTCTGCCTGCTGCCGGTCGGCCATCCCGCCGAACAGAAGCCGCCGCGCACCCGCTACGAAGCGAACAAGGTACGCTATGAAGCATTCGCATGACCGCCGCTTTGACCCCGCAGATCGCGCCGGCCTGACGAGCGAGCAGCGCCGGGCGCGCTGGAATCCGCCTCGCCTGCTCACGCTGGCCGGGCTTCAGCCGGGGCAGACCGCCCTCGACCTGGGGTGCGGCCCCGGCTTCTGGACGCTGCCCATGGCCGAGATCGTCGGCCCCCAGGGGCAAGTCATCGCCCTGGATGTCAGCCCGGAAATGCTGGAAGCTTTGGCCGCCGAGAACCCGCTGCCGCACGTCAGGCTGCTGCACGGCGAACTGCCAGCCATCAACCTGCCGGACGCTGCGGTAGACTTCATCTGGGCGGCCTTTGTCTTCCACGAAGTGGAGCCGCCGGCCGCGCTGGCGGCGGAAGTACACCGCGTGTTGCGGCCTGGCGGGCGAATCGCCGTCCTCGATTGGCGTCCCGATGCCCAAAGCCCAAGTGGTCCGCCGCGCGCCGATCGCCTCTCGCCGCAGCAGGCGGAAGAACACCTGCGCGCGGCCGGACTCGACAGCGTCCGGCAGATCTGGCATAATGAAGACGCCTACCTGCTCAGCGCCGAGCATTGAAGACCCTCACGATCTCTGCATCAACGCAACCTGGAGCTGAATCATGCTGACTCCCGCTCAAGAAGCCGCCCTGGACGTGCTGCGGACGCACACATCCTTCGCCGTCATCGGCGTCTCGGCCCAGCCGGAGAAGTACGGCCATGAGGTCTTCGAGACCTTGCTCTCCGGCGGCTACACCGTCTACCCGGTCAACCCCAAATACAGCGAGATAGACGGCCATCCGTGTTATCCGTCATTGGCTGCGCTGCCGGCGATGCCCGACGTGGTCGTGTTGGCCCTGGCGCCGCAGATCAGCGAACAGACCGTGCCCAAGACCGTCGCGGTCGGCGCAAGGTTAATCTGGCTGCCGCCCGGCTGCTTCACCCAGGCCGCGGTGCAAGCCTGCCAGGCTGCTGGTGTGCCGGAACTGCACGACGTCTGTCCGGTGGGCGCCTTATACGCGCTGCGCATGTTGGAGCAGACCCAAACTGTATAAACTATAGCCGAGTCTTTCTGTTTTGATGTCAGGTCAAAACAGGGTAGAATTTCGGCGTCAATCAGACTCTTTGCTCCCACAGCATCGAGAAGGCCATGCAATGATGAGCCACGAGACCGAACAGCCGGCGCGTCCGGCGCCACCAGCGCGCGCCCCACGGCGCACCTGGTTCGAACTTGAAGCCCCAGAAGTTATCGAGCTGAAGCGGATCGTGTGGGACAAGGACGCCGAGACTGCTGTGACTTTCTTTCAAGCTGTGGTCCTGCCTAAAGTACGCGCGGCCGCTGAACGGCACGGCCTGGCCCTGCCGACCCCCGAGGAGCTGGAGCATGAGCGCCTACCTGGATAACGCCGCAACGAGCTGGCCCAAACCCGAAGCCGTCTACCTGGCCGTGGACGCCTTCATGCGCCAGGTGGGCGCTACCCCCGGCCGCGGGGGCCACTGGCGCGAGGAGGAAGCCGCCCGCATCGCCGACGAGGCGCGGGGTGCGCTGGCGCAGCTCCTCAACGCGCCCGATCCGGCCGGCATCGCCTTCACGATGAACGCGACGCAGGCGCTCAACATGGCGCTGAAGGGCATCCTGCGGCCCGGCGACCATGTGATCACCTCGTCCATCGAGCACAACGCGGTGTGGCGGCCGCTCAAGGCGCTGGAGCGCCGCGGCGTCGCCGTCACGGCCGTTCCCTGCGCGGCCGATGGGACCCTTGACCCGGCCGATGTAGCCGCGGCCATCCGACCTGACACGCGGCTGATCGCTATGCTCCACGCCTCCAACGTCCTGGGCACGATCTTGCCAATTGGCGAGATCGGCAAGATCGCCCACGATCACGGCATCCTCCTCCTGGTGGACGCCGCACAGACGGCCGGCGCGTACCCGATAGACATGGCGTCTATGCGCATCGACCTGCTGGCGTTTCCCGGCCACAAAGGGCTCTACGGGCCGCACGGCACGGGCGGGCTAGTCGTGCGGCCGGGCATCCAGTTAGAGACGTGGGTCGAAGGCGGCTCGGGGACCGAGTCGGCGCCGGAGACGATGCCCGAGGCGCTGCCCCTCCGGCTGGAGGCGGGCACGCAGAACGCGGCCGGCATCGCCGGGCTGCTGGCAGGCGTCCGCTTCGTGCTCGAACAGGGGGTTGC
>MNXL01000408.1 GCA_001871755.1 Anaerolineae bacterium CG2_30_64_16 | reverse complement strand
CTCCCCTGCTCCCCCGCCCCCAATCTCCCAATTTCCCAATTTCCCAATCTACCATTCGCCAGCGTATCCACCAGCTCCCGCAACGTCAGCTCCGGCTCCCCGCGCAGGACGAAATCCAGGGCCGGGAAGGGGCGCATGGTTTCGAGGGTCCAGGGGGTCACGTGCGTGCCGAAGGCGATGGTGCGGGCGCCGAGGGCTTTCGCCACGAAGACGCCGTGCATGTCGTTGCGCAGCGTCGGCGCGGTCACCTGGGTCAGATAGTACCTGGGTCGCCGCTGCTCCAGCAGCCGCTCGAACGCGGGCCAGCCCATCCGCGTGGCGATGCAGTCCACGATCTCGACGGTGTAGTCGGGCACCAGCAGCGCGGCCATCTGCGCCAGGTCCACCTGGGGCCAGATCATATTCTCGCGGCTGCGCCGGCCCACCCGGTGCTGGCTGCGGATCCAGATGCCGCCGTCGGGCGCGGGCGGGTTGACCAGCAGGACGTCCACCGCGCCAGCCGGTCGCGCCGCCGACGTGAGCGTCTGCACCATTGCCCCGGCATCAGGGAAGCGGGCTGCGGGCAGGGGCGGAATACGTCGCGTGCCCAGGTTGGCGCGTAGTTCGGGCAAGTTATCAGTCATCAGTGGTCGGTCGTCAGGCATTGTGGAATGAATTTACGTTGTCATGCTGAGCGGGTTAACGAATCACAGTCCGTTGCGGACAGACTCTAGCGAAGCATCCGTGTGTTGCACCCCTCGATGTACTCGGGAGGGGTGCAACGAAGGGGTGACAGTTGGGGTGATTTTCAGGACAAGTTCACGTGCCGCATCCGCCATTCGCCATTCGCTATCCGCCATTCGCCCGCATATCCCCCGCCACCCGCGCCTCCCGTTGGCTCAGCTCCTCCAGCACCCGCATGATGAACCAGCCGATGACCAGTTGCACGCCGATGATGGCGCTCATCGCGGCCCCGAGCTGCCAGAACCAGAGGCGATCCGCGGGCCAGCCGTGCAGGCTGAGGGCCAGGCTGGCGACGGCCAGGAGGATGCCGGTCAGGAGGGCCAGCAGCCCTAACCACCAGAAGTGCCGATCGAGCGGCGAGCGAAAGAGCGGTCGGCCGAAGAGACCCTGGCGGATCGGCCGTTTGTAGAAGATTGCCACCAGGTAGTTGAACATCACCCCCAGCAGGAAGACGCTCACCCCGGCCACGCCCAGCACCGCGGCCGTGAACAGGGCGAAGATGCCCCACGGCGACAGGGTCGTGATCCCCTGGACGCGTTGCGCCACGATCCACAGAGCCACAGCCAGCGTCACCGCCAGGCAGGCCAGGCCGATCAGCCCCAGCAACCGCACCGGGTTATACGTCAGCGCGGTCCAGACAATGGACTGGGCGAAGCGCATCCCGTCGCGCACCACGCTCAGCTTAGACCGCCCGCAGCGCTCGCTGTAGGGAATGGGAACCTCGATCATCTTCAGCCCCTCGTGCAGGGCGCGGGTGCTCATCACCGGGGTCAGGTTCAGCCCGTCGGGCAGTGGGTAGATGCGTTCAAGTACGCTTTTCTTGAAGACCCGCATGCCGCTCGCCGAATCCGTGATGTGCTGGGCGCTGACCAGGCTCACCAGGTTGGCGAAGAGGAAGTTCCCCACCCGCCGCACGGCCGGCATCTCGCTCGCCGCGCCGGCCATGCGCGAGCCGATCACGATGTCGGCGTCCTGCGCCAGCGCGGCGCGGCACAACGCAGGGAACGATTCGGGCGGGTAGGTGCCGTCGGCGTCCAGGAAACCGATCCATTCGCCCTGCGCAGCCGCAAAGCCGGTCTTCAACGCAGCTCCGTACCCGCCGTTCGTGCGGTGGTTGATCAGCCGCACGCCATCGGCGACCGCGACCAACTCCGCCTTCATGACGCCTGGACGCCATTATTGCATGCCATCAGGCAACCGGAGGACTCCATTGGATTACAAAAAAGTACCCCCTCGACAGTACCAAAGTACCATCGAGGGGGTTCGTATGATCGGGCGAATCGGTGTGCTATCGAACGTGACTGATCAGCCCCCGGTTCAGGGCTGCGAAGACCGCTTCGGCGCGGTTAGATACGCCCAACTTCTGATATACGTCGGATAAGATGTTCTTGATCGTTTGCTGCGACAGAGACAATTTCACGGCGATCTCCTGATTGCTGGCCCCGGCAGCCACCAGGCGCAACACTTCCCGCTCACGCTCTGCGAACTCCTGGGGATGCCCTGGCGCTTCTTCGCCGGCCAGGCGCCGGTATTGACGCAGCATGTGCGCGGCTACCGTGCCGTTCATCGCCACGCCGCCGGTCATCACGGTGCGCACGGCCTGCAGCAGTTCCGTTGCCCGGGAATCCTTCAGAACGTAGCCGCAAGCGCCGGCCTGGATCATGGCCGAGATCATCTCGTCTTCCTCGTACATCGTCAGCGCGATGACCTTCACCGCCGGCCACTTCAGCAAGATCTCCCGGGTGGCTTCGATGCCACTGCGAACCGGCAGGTTTAGATCCATCAGGATCACGTCCGGCTGCAACTCGCCGGCCAACCGGACCGCTGTGGCTGCATCACCGGCTTCACCCACCACGGCCAGGTCGTTGTAACGTTCCAGGACCGCCCGCAGCCCCTCCCGGAACATGACGTGGTCATCCACGATCAGCAGACGGATGCTCATGAGGCGCCTCCCGCGGATGGCAACACCGCCCAGATCGTGGTGCCGTGGCCAGGGGCTGCTTCCATGCCAAAGCTGCCGCCACACCCCTCTATCCGTTCTCGCATGGACCGCAGCCCGAAATGGCGCAGCGGGTCGTTGTCGCTCGCTTGCCACACGGCCGCCGGCTCGAAGCCGCGACCATCATCCCGCACGCTCAAGCGTAACCCGCCATCGCTCCGTCGTTCCAGCTTGATGCGCACCTCCGTTGCTGCGGCGTGCTGACGCACGTTATTCAATGCCTCTTGCACTAATGGCAGCAGCGCCCGCTTACATTGCTTTGATAGTTGCCACTCCCCCCCCCAGACATAAATAATCAACACGAACGTGCGTCTGCGCCTCGAAACGCGCTGCCAGGGCGCGTAAGGCATCCTCCAGGCTGCGTCCTTCCAGATCGGGCTCCCACAAGGCGTGAATGATGACCCGGGCGCTGCGGATGCTGCGCTGCAACTCCGTGCTGAGGATCTCCAGATTCTCGTGGAGGGGGCCGCTCTCCGCGCCTGCCAACTCCTGGCAGAGATCTGCTCGCATCAGCAGCGAGGCCAGGTCCTGAAGCAGCCCATCGTGCAGGTCGCGCGCCAGCCGCGCCCGTTCTTCGCTCAGGATCAGCGCCTCGGCCTGACGCCGGCCATAGATGTGTTCCAACACCGCGGCCGCCTGTTGGGCAAATAGCGTCAGGATCTGGACGTCGTCTGCGGCGAAGTGTTTCCCTTCGGTCATGCTGGCGACGGCTAAGACTCCGATGACCCCCTGGCGGCCGAATAAGGGCACGGCCGCGGCCGCCCGCGTCGCGTCTTCGTCCACGCCGGTGGTCCGTCCGGGCCAGCGGGCGTATTCGGCGACCACTTGGGGCTGCCCCGTCTGCAACACGCGGCCGCTCAGACCCTCGCCCGGCGCGACACGTCGGCCGTGCGCCACGTCGGGTCGGCCATCCCGCCTCAAAGCCACCGTGACCAGCAGGCCGTCGGCCGATGGATGACGCTCCAGGAGGGCGCCGCGGTCTGCTTCGAGTAGATAAATGCTGTGTCGCACGATCTCCTCCAATACATGCTCGCTATACAGTTGCTGCGTGAGCAGCACTGCTGTATTGTAGAGGACAGACCAGCGCGTATTTCTGTAACTGCTCAGCCTGGCGCACTCTCAGGGATTGAAATCCCTGTCTGAAGTTGAAAAAGTGGCCGCAGCCACTGGTCGTCAGCCGCTGAGGCTTCGTCGTGAGCTCAGCCGAACGGCGGCTTCTCAGGTTCAGCCAGTGAATTCGATTCACTGGGCTGAGCAGTTACGTTTCCCCGCTTTGGTCGAGCGTGTAGTCGGTGGCTGTGCCGCGATCTTCCGGCTTGGACCACAGGTTCACGATCACACCGAGCTTCACCAGGATCAGCACGATCCCGCCAGCCACGATGACCAGCCCCAACACCGCAATCAGCAGCAGTCCCAGCGTCACCAGACCGCCACCGCAAATGCCGATCGGTTCCATGTATCCTCCCGATGCGCGGGTACCTGGTACTTGGGTAGATTGGTACATTGGGAAATTGGTACATGGGGCGCCGACCAATCTACCAATCTACCAGTTACCCCCCCCCGTCACTGGTTCCCGCCCAGCAGTCCACCCAGGTTGATGTTCATGCCGCCGCTGGGACCACCGCTGCCACCCTTGCTCTCCGGTAGATACTGGAGCACCTTGTTGGCCAGCTTCATCAGCGGCATGGTTTGCAGCCACACCTTGCCTGGGCCGCGCAGTGTAGCCAGGAATAGCCCCTCGCCGCCCAGCAGGATGTTCTTGAATCCCTTCATGATGGTCACGTCGAAGTCCACGCTGGGCTGGAACATCGCCACGTGGCCGGTGTCCACCTTCAGCACCTGGCCCGGCTGGAGGTCATAGGTGACGATCTCGCCGTCGAACTCGACGAACGCGTCCCCGGGCCCGGTCAGCTTCTGCAAGATGAAGCCTTCACCGCCGAAGAACCCCGCGCCCAACCGCTTGCGCAGGTGCATGTCGATGTCCACCGACTTCTCCGCACACATGAACGCATCCTTTTGGATAATGACGGCCTCGCCCTCGCCCAGGTGCAGGTCCACGACTTTGCCGGGGAACTCCGAGGCGAAAGCTACGATGCCCTGGCCCGAGTTGACGTAGAAATCGGCGATGAAGAGCGATTCGCCGGACAGCGCCCGGCGGAACATCTTGCCCAACCCACCGCCGGTGTTGGTGTCCATCTCGACGTTGCCGCTCATCCAGCTCATGCCGCCCGATTCGGAATAGACCCGGACACCCGGTTCGAGCTGAACGGTAACGACCTGCAAGGTTGTGCCGTCGATCTTATAGTTGAGGGCCATCTGAAAGTTCCTTTCGGGTAGTGATTGGTTTTCTTGCTATGCGATTATGTCGGCCGGCGCGAGCTGCCGGCCGCGCTCCTGGACCCACAACACTACAGTCAGCGCGCCGACCAGGAGAAAGACCGCCGAAAGCAGGAATGGCGCCCGGAGCCCCAGCCCCGCGGCGACCGCCGCGCCGATCAGCGGCCCGATCGCGTTGGCGCTGGCCACTGCGCTGGCGTCCAGTCCGAACACGATCCCCTGGCGCCCGTCCGGCGCCAGCCGCGCCAGTAGCGCGGTCACGGTGGATAGTGTGCCGCCGACCGCCAGCCCGCTGACCAGTTGCCAGAAGATCAGCGCCCGTGTATCGTGGACAAAAGCCTGTGGCACGAAACAGAGCGCCGCGGCCAACGCGCTGACGATCAGCCAGCGCCGATGGCCCATTCGGTCGCCCCAGCGGCCGACCACTGGCGAGCCGATGGCCGAGCCCAACGCCGAGGCCGCGGAGATGATCCCGGTCATCGTGGCCACGCGCGCGCCGACCGGCAGGAGCGTCTGCACAAACAGCGGCAACACCGGGCCCAGCGCCCGGCTGCCCGTGCGCAGCACGATCCGGGCGGCAAAGAGCGCCAGCAGCGCGCTCGACGTCAGCACCAGCCGCATCCCGTTGCCGTAGCCGTGCCGGCCGGCCTTGATGACGTCTTCCGCCGGGTGGAAATCCTCGTGAACGAACAACGCCACCAGGATGCCGGAGGCCAGCAAGAGCCCGCCGGTGATCCAAAAACTGGGCCGATAG
Source organism: Anaerolineae bacterium CG2_30_64_16 (assembly GCA_001871755.1). GTDB lineage: Bacteria > Chloroflexota > Anaerolineae > CG2-30-64-16 > CG2-30-64-16 > CG2-30-64-16. Next base: position 2,541 of record MNXL01000408.1, on the reverse strand, counting down.
CCGAATGTGTCGCCCATGAACCCGCCCAGCAGCGGGCCGCACGACACGCCCAAGAACACGGCCGTCTGCAATGTGCCCAGCGCCGCGCCCAGGCGTTCCTTGGGCGTCGTGCTGGCCACCAGCGTCGTTGTCGCCGACACCGTGCCGGTCAACATCCCCTGTAAGAAGCGCAGGACGAGCAACTGCTGAACATTGGCGGCAAACCCCATCAGCGCCATGATCACCGCACTGCCCAAAGTCGCCCGCAGCACCATCAGCTTGCGGCCATAGCGATCGGACAGCGCGCCCCACACCGGCGCCATCAGCGTCATGCTCACAGCCTGCGCCGAGGTCACCAGCCCAGCCCACAGTGCGACTGCTTTTACATCCGTGATCCCCAACTCCTGCACGTAGTAGGGGATGAATGGCATGACGAACGAAAAGCCCGCCACAGCGATGAACTGGGTGAACCAGACGGTATAGAGGGTGCGACGCCAGGTTGGCATGAGGCTGTTTTCTTCTCAGTGATCCGCGGGCGCCGCGTCCCGGTAGCGAATTCGCCGGCCATGACCGCGCGTGCCGCGCCGGCGCCGCTGGATATCTTCCTCCGTTGCGGCGCGCAGCGCGGTGACGGGCACCTCGGCGCGGTTGGCCTGGCCCAGAAAGTCGACCAGGATCCGCACTCGTTCGGCCGGGCCGATGGGGCCCTGGAAGATACCGCTCAACCCGGCCAGCGGGCCCTCTTCGATGATCACCTCATCACCGGGTTTGAAGTGGTGCTTGGGCAACCCGCCTTGCGCCTCGATCTTGCGCAGCCCGGCTTCGATGATTTCGATAGCATTGTCCGGCACGACCACCGGCCGGCTGCCATAGCGCACGATGCGGCGCAGGCCAGGCACCCAATACAAGTTACGGACGTCGACCGTGTCCAGATCACAATGGACAAACAGATAGGTGGGAAAGAGCGGTTTGATGCGTTCGCCCTGGCGCGTGGGGAGCAGCGGCAGGAACACCTTGAACCCTCGCACCATCAGGGTCCGTGCGACCTGCGCTTCCGCGTTGGGCTTCGTGTAGAGCGCGTACCAGGCTTCCATGTAAGTTCGTTTCCGTGGATGATCAGACTTCACGCCAATCGTGTACGCAACATAGCCAATGTTAGCATGGGGCATGGACCTTGTCAAACGTCGCGCGTTCCCGTGGAACGCGCGGCGCACCGCCTACAATTAGATTGGTTCGGTTGCTGCGGCGATGCTATAATGGGCGCCGGCGACCGCTCACTACCCACAGGTTTGCTTGACCTGTATCGGGGGGCGGCCTGGGAGAGCGTTCATGTCTGGAGAACCACACACCCCGCGCGTCCTGCTCCTTTCGGCGGTGGGCACGCGCACCAACCCCTACATCGGCTTGCTGCAGGATGGGCTGGCCGCGGCCGGCGCCGACGTGCGGGTGGTCGACCGGCTGAGGCCGGCCGATCTGACCGGGGTCGCGCGGCCTGACGTGATCCACCTGCACTGGTTGGACCGTTACGATTTGCCGCAGGCCATCCTGTTGCGCGGCTTTCACGGCGCGACCGATCTGCCCCGGCGAACACTCCGCCGACTGCTGGAAACCGGCTGCAATGTTGCCCCCATCTACCAGATGCGCCGCTGGTGGCGCCTGCGCCGGCTGGTGGGACAGTTGCGCGGTTTCCAGGCGACGGGCGGCCGGGTGGCCTACACGATCCACAACCTGGACCCGCACGAGGATCAGGGGCCGGCCGATCGTTGGGGCAGCGCGCGATTGATCCGCCTGGCCGACGTGGTGCACGTCCATGATGAAAGCACGGCCCAGGCAGTCACCGAGCGTTTTGGCCGGCGCGGTGGTGTAGCGACCATCCCCCACGGTCACTATCTGCACAGCTATCCCAATCAGATCGACCGGCTGGCCGCCCGGGCACGCCTGGGTTTGCCGGCGGCCGCGTTTCTTTATGTCACGTTGGGTCTGCTCCGGCCCTACAAAGGGCTGGAGACGCTGCTGGCCGCGTTCCGGTCCTTGCCCGGCGAGGATGTGGCGTTGCTGCTGGCGGGCAAGTCAGATTCAGACAGCTACGGTGAAACCCTGGCCACCCTGGCCGCGGGTGACCCGCGCATCCGGTTGCAGGCCGGCTTCGTGCCGCGGGAGGATGTGCAGCTCTATCTCAACGCGGCCGATGTCTGTGTGTTGCCCTACCGCCAGATCACGACCTCTGGGGCCGCGCTGCTGGCTTTCTCGTTCGGCGTGCCAGTGATTGCGCCCGCGATCGGCGGGTTCCCCAGCCTGGTGGAAGGCCGTCGTGGCTTCCTGTACGACCCGGCCGATCCGGCCGGCTTGACTCGTGCGCTCGCGCAGGCCCGAGAGACCGATTGGCAAGGCGCACGTCAGGAGATCCGGGATTGGGTGGCGCAGTTCGATTGGCGGGAGATCGGGCGCCGGTTGGTGCGGGCGTATGGCTGATGGCTGATGGCTGATAGCTGATGGCTGATGGCTGATGGCTGATGGCTGATAGCTGATGGCTGATGGCTGATGGCTGATGGCTGATGGCTG
>MNXL01000385.1 GCA_001871755.1 Anaerolineae bacterium CG2_30_64_16 | reverse complement strand
TACGATCACGCCCGCCAGCATCGCCACCACCCCAAACCGCGCCAGCCCGACCGCCTCGTAACTCCAGGCCATCGCGCCGTTGGCAAAGCCTCGTGTTTGCGCCAGATCGGCCCAGAAGGACCACGCCAGCAGCCTGTCACCAAGCCCCACGAACGGCCCCGGCACGACGACGCTGGTCAACACGACGATCAGCGCGCCCGCTCCGGCCAGCACGGCTGACCAGCCGAGAACCCTCGCAATCCGCCCGATTTGCGATCCTTCGACTGCGCTCAAGACAGGTTTATGATTTCGGATTTCGGATTCTCCACGATGTCGTCCGAAATCGGCAATCTGCAATCCGAAATCCGAAATCAGCCCGTCCAGCCCGAACCCGGCCAGCACGGCCATGCTGAGTGTGAAGGGAAACACCCAGCGGAAGGCCGAGTGCAATTGGCTCCAGCCGGGCACCAGGTAGTACAGCGCCGCGTAGAGTGGCGTGCCGAACGCGAAGAGGAGGGAGAGGATGGCCAGGGACGCGAAGAGGGCGGTGTGTTGGGTATGGGGTACTGGGTATTGGGTGATGGGTGATGGGTATTCGGTATTGGGTATTGGGTATTGGGTATTAGATATTGGATATTGTCGGGGATTGCGATTCGATCTGGTCCAGGCCCTGGCTTTCCCCTTCCCCAATACCCAATACCCAATACCCATGTCCAACACTGCCACCGCCGCCAGCAACAACGTGGGCAGCCCCAGGTAGTTGCCCCCCTCGACATAGTTCTTCACGCCCCAGTCGATGGTGTTCAGCGGCTCGCCCAGCGCGTTTTGCGTCACCGCGCGCCAGGTGCGGGTCCAGATGTCGAAATACGTGTGATGGCTGGGGTTGCCGAAAATGTCCGGCAGCAAGAAGGTGGCGATCTGGCGGCTGGGCCAGGCCCAATCCCGGATCTGTTGTAGACTGGCCGATCCTGCGCGGAAGCTCTGGCGGACCAGCTCGTAGAGCGGCAACAACTGGACCGCGCCGAGGGCCAGGCCCAACGCGACCATGACGATCAGCCAGGCGATCAGCCGCGCCACCGGCTGCCAGACACGCAACCGGCGCCACGCGGCGCACAGACGCCAGGCCGCATAGAACGCGCTCACCAGCAGCACGTAATAGGTGATCTCGACATGACCGGCCAGGGTCTGAATGCCGAGCAGCACTGCGCCGGCCGCCACATAGGGAACAGGGTGACCCGGTTTGTTTCCTTGTTTCCTTGTTTCCTTGTTTCCTTGTTCCCATGTTTCCTGATCCCCGTCTTTCTCCGCCTTTCTCACCACCAGCTCGATCATCGCCAGGATCAACGGCAGCCAGGCGGCTGCGGCGATGATCATGGTGAAATTCACGCTGACGATGAAAAAACCGGAGAAGGCGTAGGCGATCGCGGCCAGCACCGCGGCCGGCCGGCGCTGTCCCAAAACCCGCGCAAAGACGTACATCCCCAGCGCGGCCAGCCCCAATTGCAGCCAGGTAAAGAGACCGTATGCCAGCCAGATCGGCAGGACGTAGAAGAGAACGCTGAGCGGGTACAGGGCCGACTGTTGGCCCGCGGCCAGAAATGGCGAACCGGCGAAGAGACGCGGGTTCCACAGCACGTCTGCCGGGTTGCCCGAGCGCAGCGCCTCGACGATCAGCGACTTCCAGGCGTAGTTCTCCAGGATCAGGTCGCTGATCAGCGCGTTGTGGGGCGCCCCCACGCCAAACGCCCCGGCAGAACTCTGCCAGGGCTCAAAGGTGAACAGGTTGTCGGCCGGGAGCAGCGTCTTGCCACCCAGCGCCTGCGGCGCGAACCACAAGAGAGGTAGCAGGAGCAAGACGAAAGCGATCCCGATATCGAGTCGGCGGGAGGGTTTCATATTCGGTATTGGGTATTAGTTATTGGCATTGGAGAATGGAAACCAGCATCCAGCCTCTAGCTTCCAGCTTCCAGCCCGCGGTGTCTCCACCAGATGCGAATCACGTCCACCGCGCCCTGGAATTTCACCGGCACGCTCATTTTGGATCTGCCGATGCGCCGGTCTTCGAAGTGGATGGGGATCTCCAGGACGCGATAGCCCAGGCGCTCAGTCAGGTAGGCCATTTCCACCTGGAAGGCATAGCCATCGGAGGCCACGCGTTCCAGCCCGATGCCAAGCAGGGTGGCCCGCCGCCAGCACTTGAAGCCCGCCGTGATGTCGCGGGTCTGCAGCCCAAGCAGCCGTCGAGACCAGATCTCATTCGCCCACCAGCTCAGGAAGCGGCGCCACCAGCTCCATTGCTCATCCAGTTGGCCGCCGGCGGTGTAGCGCGAGCCTACGACGACGTCGAATTTCTGGATCGCCTCCAGCATGATCGGGATGGTGCTGGGCGGGTGCGAGAAATCTGCGTCCATCTGAACGATGAAATCGGCGCCCATGCCCAGCGCCCGCGTGAACCCGTCCAGGTAGGCGCGGCCGAGCCCTTGCTTTTCAGGGCGGTGCCGGACGTACACGACGCCGGGGAAACGCCCGACCAGCATGTCGGCGACTCGTCCGGTGCCGTCAGGTGAATTGTCGTCCACCACCAGCACCGCCAAACCGGGAATGGCGAGAGCGTGCAACTCGGCCACCAGCGCGGGCAGGTTGTCCGCTTCGTTGAAGGTCGGGATCACCACGATGACTCTGGTGGTCGGCGTCGCGTTGGACGTGGCGTGTGTGTTGGAAGGCATAATGCGCGATTTTACCATGTCAAAAGTGAAAGGTCAAAGCGCCCCGAGGTCCTAAACTTTCGGCCAGACTACTACAGTTGGGCGTAAGCCCTTTGGCAGTTGCAGAACACGCCATCCAACTGTTTAAAGTACTTTGCGCATTTCCTTCAACTGCACAAGGATTTCCGCCGCAAAGTACTACGCAGTCGATCATTGTTCACTTTGTCAGGCGCCGACGCGAAGTCTACAAGCTGCGATAGCAGACGACTCGTGCGACAGACTCCGCGGCGGCTCAGCCGCACCTGCGCCGCCTGCGGAACAGCCAGACCCCTCCCAATATGAACGCCAGTCCCATCAAGACACCGCTGATCTCCGTGCCTCTAATCAGGCGCCGCCGGCGCGTTTGTCGAGCGACCTGGCGTCGTGTGCGCGCTTCTGCCAGCATCACCCGCCAGTCAGGGACGGTCGCCGGGTCGGGGGGGCTGTAGCACCTGCGCCACAGCGCCCGGTAGGCGGTCACTTCCGTTTCCCAGCGCGCGGCATCCCATCCCAGCTCTTCCCGGCAGATGGCTTCGACCCGCGACAACAGTGCCTCACCACCGTTCGGCAGCAACAGGCCCAGGCGGGTGCGGCGCAACAGCAGGTCATCGAGGTGCAGCACTGCCTCGGCGCGGGCGGCCCAGCGCAGCTCAGCCCAGAGGGTCTGGGTACCCTCGATCGGTGTCAGCTCCCCTGATCGGGCGGCGGCCACGAGCGCCTGGGCTTCGGCCGCGTAGCGGCCCAACAGCCGCCGGCGGCTCGCTTCGTCCAGGGCGCCGTCCCCGGAGAGCTTCACGTTGATTGGATTCAGCACCGGCACCTTGTCATCCGGCTCGGGCAGGTCGGGCAGGCGGTCGTGCACCGCCTTGAGGGCATCGAGCGCGATCCGGCGGAAGGTGGTCAGCTTGCCGCCCGTCACGGTCAGCAGGCCGTTGTCGTGCCAGATCACGTGGTCGCGCGCTTCTTTGGACGGGTCGGCCTTGCCGCTGCCGATCACAGGCCGCACGCCGGCGAGGGTCGCGGTGACGTCCTCCAGCGTCAAGTTCAGCGATGGGAACTGGGCCTCGACCGCGGCCATCAGGTAGGCGGTTTCCGCCGGGCTGATGCGCGGCTCCTCTTCCAGCGGCTGGTCGTGGTCCACATCGGTGGTACCCACCAGGGTGACCCCTTCCCAGGGGAAGATGAACACGGGGCGCCGGTCTATCGGGTGCAGGAAGCTCAGGGCCTGGGCGATCGGCAGGCGCCAGGCCGGGAAGATCAGGTGGCTGCCGCGCAGCGGCCGGATGTGGCCACCCGCGCGGCGCTTGTCTCCAGGCTCAGGGCCGGCCTGGCCGCGCAGCCGGTCGGCCCACGTGCCGGTGGCGTTGATCACGGCGCGGGCGCGGACCTCGGCAGTGCGGCCGTGGGGCCGGCCGCGATCGACTACCCGAACGCCGATCACCGGGCCACGCTGGTCGGGAGCGCCGGTCGGCGCATGGAGTAGCCCTTCGACCGCGGCGTAGTTCAGCGCTGCGGCGCCGTCGGCCACCGCTTCCTGGATCACGCGCAAGACCAGCCGGGCATCGTCGGTCTGCGCGTCCTCGTAGTGGAAGCCACCCTGTAGCGCCTCGCCGGTGACGTGCGGTGCGAGCAGTTCGAAGTCGGCCGCGTTGTAATAGCGATGGCTCCATTGCAGCGCCAGCAGGTCGTAGATCGACAGCCCCGCCTGGTACATCCGGCGGCCTGGCCGGTCCCCCTTGTAGGTCGCCAGCAGGAAACCGAGCGGGTCGATCAGTCCCGGGCCTTCATCGAGCAGGCGCTCCCGCTCCTGGACGGATGCGCGGGTCAACCTGACCTTGCCCTGCTTCAGGTAGCGCAGCCCGCCGTGCACCAGCTTCGACGAGCGGCTGGAGGTGCCCCAGGCGAAGTCGCGTTGTTCCAGCAGCAGGCCGCGCAGGCCCAGGCGCGCGGCCTCACGTAGGATCCCCGCGCCGGTGATGCCCCCGCCGATGACGATGATGTCCCAGGGGGTATCGAGACGGGACCAGAGTTGGGTTCGGTAGGTGGGTGGGAACATGGGTGACTCCGAAAGCGGAAAACGTAAAACGTGAAACGTGAAACGCAAAACGCAAAACATGTGTTGCGTCGGTGGAATCAGGTTGGGAGCGGGACGTTGTGGAGCAGGTCGTCGATAGGGATGGCCTGCTCCAGGATGTTTGGCGATGCGCCAGCCGCGATCTCGTAGGTCGGACCTGGCTCCTGCAACTTTCGTCCTCTCTGGTCCGGGTATCTTCTCAATTCTTCGGGGAATCGCTTGCTGTGGCTCGGTCAGGAGACCGGCCACAACCACCCCGAATTATTGAGAGGATACCCAGGTCAGCCAGGAACAGCGCCAGCCGATACGCCTTCATTCGCCAGAGCGAGTCAGCTTTGATTGCTTCGGGTACGGCCTCCTCCCACTCTTCGTAGGTCATGCGTCCTCCTTTACGCTTTTCACTTCACACCTTTCGTTTTACGCTTTTCGTTTTACGTCTTACGCAACCAGCTTCCCCCCATTCATCATCCCCGCCGGATCGAACACGCGACACAGTTCGCGCAGAGCGGCCATCCCCAGCGCCCCTTTTTCGGCCTCCAGGTAGGGCAGGTGATCGATGCCGACGCCGTGCTGGTGACTGATGGTGCCGCCGAGATCGACGATCGCCTGGCTGGCGGCCTGCTTCATGCGTTGCCAGCGCGCCAGCGTTTCGGCCGGGTCGGCCGTGATGCGAAAGAGGTAGGTGGTGTAGATGCTCGAACCGTACGGGTAGAGGTGCGACAGGTGGGTGAAGACGTGCACCTGCTCGGCGAATTCGTGCAGCGCGGTGCGGAGCGCGTTCTCGATGGCGTCGACCAGCGCCGGGACGGTGGTCCAGTCGGTCGCGGTCTCCAGCGTGTCGATGGCGTAGCCGCGTTCCCAAAGGGTGTTGCGGAGATAGGGCGTGCGGAACCGGCTCTTGTGCCACTGCTTGCCAAAGGTCTTGCCGACACGGATGCCACCGTGGTCCCCGGCGATGCCTAGCGTTTCTTTGCGGGCCGCCTTGATGACGGCTTCGCGGCCGGTGAACCCCAGCAGCAACATGCACTTGTTCTCTCCTGCGCCGCGGGTTGCCAGGAGTCGTTCCAGGGCGGCGATCAACCGCTCGTGACCGGCCAGGGCCAGGGTGGTCTGCGTCTCGACCGCGGTGCTCAGCCTCAGCAGCGAGAGGGGCAGCCGCGCCTGCATGATCTCGCGCACCGCGGCCCGGCCGTGGTCCCAGTCGCGAAAGAAGACGGCGTGGAAGTCTGCGCGCTCCGGCAGCGGTGTGACGCGCACGGTGGCCTCGGTCAAGATGCCCAGCCGGCCTTCCGAGCCCAGTACCAACTCGCGTAGATCGGGACCGGCCGCTGAGGCGGGGAAGGGGGGCAATTCCAAGGCGCCTGCCGGCGCTTCGAGCCGCCCGCCGGCAAAGAGCTTTTCGATCCGGCCGTAGCCCAGCGATTGTTGCCCGCTGGAGCGGGTGGCGATCCAGCCGCCCAGGGTCGAGTAATCGAACGATTGGGGGAAGTGGCCGAGGGTGCAGCCACGCGCACGTAGTTGCGCCTCCAAATCGGGGCCGGTGATCCCCGCGCCGAAGGTCGCCAGGCCGCTGATCTCGTCGAGCCGCCGCAGGCGGTTGAGGCGGCCCATGTCCACGGTCAGAACGGGGGTGTCGCCCGGCAACGGGTTGATGTGGCCGACCACGCTGGTCCCGCCCCCGTAGGGGATGAGCCTGGCGCCGACGACCGCCGCGTACCGGAGGAGGTCGCGTACGTCTGCGTCGGCGAGGGGGTAGGCGACGCCATCCGGGAAGGTTCTGATCTGGCCGCTGCGCAGCGCGACCCAGTCGGGAAAGCTCTGGCCGCGCGCGTGGCGCACCCGGTCGATCGGCTCCGTGGAGACCAACGGATGGGCCGGCAGGCGTGATGCGGGCACGCGGCCGACGACGTCGGCCAGATCGACGTCATGGGGAGGCGTGCCGGGTCCGACGAGCGTTTCCAGGAACCGGGCCGCCGAGTCACTGAACGGGTGAACGATCGTGTCGTCTCCCCAACCGTTCCAACGTCGCATAGGGCACCTCAATGGCAGATGGCAGATGGCAGATGGCAGATGGCAGATGGCAAATGGCAGATGGCAGATGGCAGATGGCAGATGGCAGATGG
>MNXL01000364.1 GCA_001871755.1 Anaerolineae bacterium CG2_30_64_16 | reverse complement strand
ATCGCGCGCAAGACGCACCACGCAGTCTCCAGCCCCCAGCATCCAGTTTCCAGCTTCCAGTTTCCAGCTTCCAGTTTCCAGTATCCAGTTCGCAGCACGCATCAGCCACGGAGCACACCATGACAACCGCAACCGTCGAAGGTGTCCGCGAAGCCATTCGCAAGAACGTCTATGACCCCGAGCTCGGCCTGAACATCGTCGATCTGGGCCTGGTCTATGATATCAAGGCGCCAGAAGAGGGTAACACCGTGGACGTCGAGATGACGTTGACCAGCCCCGGCTGCCCGATCGGCCCGCAAATTATCTCCGGCGTGCAGACCTATGTCCACCGGGCTTTCCCTGACCTGGACGAGATCAACGTCCACGTCGTGTGGGACCCGCTGTGGAGCCCAGAGATGATGTCGCAGGAAGCCAGGGACCAGTTGGGGTTCTTTTGAAAAGGTCAAAGGGTGAGGTCCCAACTTTTTTTCTGGCGTGCGAGTACAGGTTGCCAGAGTAACGACCAGGTGATACAATAGCGGCTAGAATCGCAAAGGATGCTTCACCGATGTCCCGACAACTTATCTTTGATGCCAGCGCGTTGATTGCAGCGGCCAAGACAACGGCGCAGGGACGGCTGCTTCTGGACGTGGATGATCGACTGCTGTACATCATAGCCAATTTTGGACAGAAGGAACGTTCGCTTCAAACGGTAGACTGCCAGGACAACAGACACACCCCCTAACCCGGACAAGGCCGCTGCGCTTACAAGCGCCGCTGCGCTTATAAGGCGGAACCAAAAAGACGACAGCCGCCACTCCCAAAATCCTTGCACAAAAAACAAGAATTTCGGGGGTTAGGCCCTATCATAGCTTCGCACATCGCAAAGGAGTGCCCTTCATGCCCCACACCGACTACTGGAACACCTATCTCGGCGCCGACATCAGCCTGATCGACCCCGATGTCGAGGCTATCATCGCTTTCGAAGAGGAACGTCAGGCCCGCAAGTTGATCATGATCCCGTCCGAATCGATGGCGCCCAAGGCCGTCCGGGGCGCGCTGGGATCGGTCTTCAACAATGTCTATGCCGAGGGCTATCCCCCTCTACGCATGACGCGCGACGACGAGAAGATGTTGCTCGACGTCCCCCATCAACTCGCCTACTACCGCCGCTACGCCGACCGCCGCTTCTACAAAGGTGTGGATTATGTCGACTTCCTGGAGACGCTGGCGCAAAGACGGGCAGCCGCCTGCTTTACCAATGAGCGGGTGGACGCCAAGAATATTTATGTCAACGTCCAGCCCCTTTCCGGCGCGGCGGCCAACCTGGTCGTTTACGACACCATGCTGGAACCAGGCGACACGGTCATGGGCATGGACCTCTACCAGGGCGGGCACCTGACTCATGGTAGTGAGTTCAACTTCTCCGGCAAACGCTTCCACGTGGTCAGCTACGGCGTCAGTAAAATCACCGGCAAGTTGGATTACGACGAAATCCGTGGCCTGGCCCGCCAGCACCAGCCCAAGATGATCATCGCCGGCTTTACCTCTTATCCCTGGGCCCCTGACTGGGAGGCATTCGCCGATATCGCCCACGAAGTGGGAGCCATCTTGCTGGCCGACATCGCCCATCCGGCCGGCATGGTCATCGCTGGCGCTTTCCCTAGCCCGGTTGGCATCGCCGACGTGATCACCTTCACCACCCACAAAACCTTTTGTGGCCCCCGGGGCGCAGTCATCATGACCACGGACGAAGAACTGGCCAACCGCATTGACATGGGTGTCTTCCCTGGTCAGCAGGGTGGCCCCCACACGCAAAAGTTCGCGGCCATGGCCGTGGCTTTCAAGATCGCCCAAACGGAACCGTTCCGCAAGCTACAATTCCAGATCAAGGAAAACGCGGCTGCCCTGGCCAATGGCCTGGTCAAACGTGGCCTCAAGCTGGCTTACGGCGGCACTGACACCCATTTTTGCATGTTGGACCTGAACAGTGTCAAAACCAAGACCGGCTTCCCGCTGCGCGGCGAGCCAGCAGTGCGCATCCTGGATATGGCGGGCATCGTCACCAACAAAAACACCATCCCCGGCGATGAAATGACATCGTTGGCCATGGGCATCCGCCTGGGCACACCCTGGCTCACCCAACGCGGCTTTGGCCCGGAAGAAATAGACCAGGTCGCCGGTCTGATCCACAAAACCGTGACCCATATCCAGTCGTTCAGTTACATCGGCCTGATCGGCGAACTGCCGCGTGGCAAAATGGACCTGGACGTGTTCGAGGAAATCAAATACGAAGTGGCTCAACTGGCTGCCAAAGGCGCGGCTGAAACCGCGGACCGGGGCGCCGGGTACCCCCATTACTACGAGATGCTTGAGCCAATCGCACGCGCCCACGATGAGCTCAAGCCGGCTCAAAGCCCGGACCAGAAAGCCGAACTGACCGCGACGCGCACCGGAGCAGCCTTGTTCGACCTGAGCCAGCATGGCCTGCTTTTGGTGACAGGTAACCGGGCTGAACCGGGCATACAACAAGTTATGACCAGCGACGTCGCCGCGCTCGAACCAGGTCAGTGCCAATCCGCTTTCATCCTGAACAAAAACTCCCAGGTGATCGACGACGTCTCGATCCTGCGCCTGCCCCTCGATGACATCGGCCGGGACCGCTACCTGATCCGCACCAGCCCAGAAAACCATACGCGGGTCAAGGCCTGGCTGCGGGCGCTGGGCGATGGCTACACGCTTTTCGACCCGGACGACATCTTCGCCAAGGTCGAAGGGCCCATGATCGTCGAAGACTTGCAGCAGGCAGGGGAAAATCACAGGGCCGTACTGGGATTGCGTGGCCCCAAGGCCAGCGAGTTGGTAGACGCGTTGAACCTGGCCCCGGACCATATCTTCCGCCACGGCGACGACAACATCGAGCTGGCGCTGCCCGCCGATCAATTGCAAGCAGCTTACGACCGGTTGATCCAGGCCGGCGCGACCCCAGCCAGTCACGCGACGTTCAAAACCTTGCGCATCGAGGCCGGCCTGCCCGATTATAGCCAGTACCCCGATTACACCCCTGACTCCGGGCGGCCTGATGGCCTCGGCCTGTGCGCGGCCCACCCGGAGATGTTCGAGTTACGCCAGCCTTACTTCGTCGGCCAAAAGGCCCTGGCGTCTGTCCGAGAACGCCCTGAGCTGCCCGAATTCAAGTGGGAAGAGCCCACAGACGCGCCGCTGAAGCGCACGCCGCTTTACGAATGGCACAAAGCCCACACCAGCCACGTCATCCCGTTCGCCGGTTGGGAGATGCCGGTCTGGTACACCGGCGTATTGGACGAGCACCGGGCCGTTCGGCGGGCCGCCGGCCTGTTCGACGTGGCCCACATGGGCGTCTTCGAGATCAGCGGGCCGCACGCCACCGAGTTCCTGGACCTGGTTTGCACCAACTATTCCCGCTGGTACAATCCGGGGGAAAGCTATTACAGCTACTTCCTGGACCCCGACGGCCACGTGATCGACGACCTGCTGACCTATCGCCTGGCCAGGGACAGATACCTGATGGTGGTCAACGCCTCCAACGCCGACAAGGACTGGGCCTGGCTCAACGCGGTCAACAACGGCGAAGTATTGCTCGATCGGGAACGCCAAGACCTGAAAGTGCTGCGTCCGGCCACACTGCGCAACTTGAAAGACCCATCCAGCGGAAAGGACATGCGCGTTGACCTGGCGTTACAAGGCCCGGCGGCGCTGCCCATCTTGCAAAGTCTGACGGATGACCCCCGCCTCAAAGACCGGCTGGCGCGCGTGCGCAAGACCGAGCTGATCGAGTGTGAGTTACATGACCCTTCGACAAGCTCAGGGGAACGCTTTGATCTGGTCGTCTCCCGCACCGGCTACACCGGCGAGAGCATCGCTTACGAACTGTTCGTCCATCCCGACCGGGCCGTGGACTTCTGGGAAACGCTGCTGGAAGCCGGCAAGCCTTTCGGCATCCAACCGTGCGGCCTGGCCGCGCGGGATAGCACCCGCACCGAGGCCGGGTTGCCGTTGTACGGTCACGACCTGGCCGGGCCGTTCGACATCACACCGTCGGGAGCTGGCTTCCCCGGCTACGTCAAGCTGCACAAGCCGTACTTCATCGGCCGGACGGCTTACATCACGCGTGAGAAGACGCGCAAGCTGGAGATCGCCCGCTTCCGCATGAACAAGACGGGTGTGCGCATGCCCAAGACCGGCGATCCCGTAGTCAACAAGCGCGGCCAGGCGATCGGCTGGGTCACCAGCGCGGCAGTGGACGTGGACGGCATCATCCTGGGCCTGGCCTACATCGAGAGCCGCTACCACAAGCAGGGCGATCAAATCGGCATCTTCAGCCTGCCGGCCAAACCACTGGTCGAGAAGGCCAACAAGGCCGACCTCCAGCCGGGTGACAAGCTCCAACTGCCCGACGCGGCCACCCTCCTTTCGCGCTTCCCGGACAACGCCGAGCGCTCGCACTGGCGGAGCAAGCCCATCCAATCGGCGCCGGGCTTCTTGCCGGCGGGCGAATAGGTACCGCACGTGCCACCGCGCAGCCACGTTAGCTATTCGAAACACTCCCCCCTCCTTGCCGCAACCCGGAATTGCCCTGATGGGCTACTTGATGTTACAAGTGCGCGGCCTGCGTCCGACTTCGGAAGTCCCCCCGCTTGGTTGAAAAGATCCCCTTGCGATATTCTGACAAATGTTGTATAATGTTGACAGCATGAGACCGGGAGACAGGCTATGAGCAAACTGCAGGTGCACCTGACCCTGAAGCGCGCGGCCCAGGAGTTGGGCGTCCATGAGCAAACACTGCGCAGTTGGGAAAAGCGCGGTCTGATTCGCATGATCCGCCTGCCCGGCAGCCGTTATCGCCGGGTACCCGTGGAAGAGGTGGAGCGGTTGAAACGCGAAATGACCGCGCCTGCCACCACGACGGGTGTCGAGATGCAACCACCCGCGCGGGATGCCGCATCGGCGGAGCAAGCGCGAGGGCAAGCCGCTGTTGTCGAAGCCGGGCTGACCAACCTGGAAGCACCCCCCCAGGGCGAGTATGCGCTGAAGGCCCGGGTCATCACCGTTCACGAGCCGCCGTCCATCTATGGCGTACCATTCGATGAAGCAGCGCTCAGCGAAGGCCCTGTGGTTCTGGAGCTTGACGGCCGGCCAATCGCCGCGCTGATCCCCCCCGATGAGTATCAGGCCTTCCAGGCGTGGCGCAACTACCAGGCCTGGAATCAGGCACAACTGGCCTACCTGCAGACCGAGCGCGCCGCGTTCCAGCGGCTGCTGCCGGAGCTGCTCAAGACTCACCCAGGACAATTCGTGGCAATTCACGACGGACGAGTGGTAGACTCAGACGCCGACGAACGCGAGCTGGCCGGCCGGGTAATCGCCCAAGACTGGGAACCGGTGTACATTCAGGAAGTGCGCGCCGAACCACGTGTTTACGAGGTGCCGTCTCTGGAAATCGTGCGCCATGTATCCTTACGACACGAGTGAACGACCGCCAGTTGCGATTCTACCAGTACAGGTGACCAATGCCGCTTCTGGGAGAATGACCTCGCTGGATGGCAAACTGGATACGGGCGCCGGTATCTCCGTTCTCCCTTTGACTGCTGTCAAGGTGCTGGGCTTGAAGTCGAAAACCGACGTATGGGTCGCGGGCTACGATGGACTGCCCACGCAAACCCCCGCGTATGTCGTCACCGTTACAGTGGCAGGACACACCGTCGAGGCGCTAACGGCCATCGCCACCCCGCGCAGCCAAATACTGATCGGCCGCGACGTTTTGAGCCATTTCGTGGCAACCTTCGACGGTAAGAACCAGACGTTTGACCTGGTGGACCCGTAAGCTGAGGAGGTGTAACTATGCGCCAGCTTCTCGTCGAATGCAGCGATCCCGGCCTGGTGATCTCGCTGGCTGAAGAACTGGAAAACGTGCTGCGCCATATCGACTTCGACCGCGCCCGCGCCTTGCAGAGCCAACTCGGCGCCCTGGCGCGGGAGCTCGGCCCTGAAGTCGAACGGGCGTGGAGCGGCTTTCGGCTCGAGTTGCCGGGCGATGGCGGCTACCCCCCCATCTTCGGCAACCGTGAGGGCATGAAGCAAGACGAGAAGCCGCTGAAAAAGCTTCTCGCCCAGGCGGCCGAACGCGGCCTGGGCCGATTCGAACTGGGTCGGACCTTGCTCTTGTCCCAGGGCGGCCCCGAGCCGGAGACGCGCGAGCAGTACATTTCCGACCTGGCCGACGGCATCCGTTGGGACCGCTGGGAGGAACCGGGCATCTCCCCGATGTCCACGGACTTGCCGAAGGCGATGGCCGAACATCGCGCACAACTGGCAGAGGAGTACGCCGGCGAAGTGCTGCGCGAGCGGGCGCGTTGGCCGGAGGTTGGGCAGCGGTGGGTGCGCGACACGGCACAACGAGTGGAGAAGGCGCTGCAAGAGGTCAATACGCGGGCCGCAGCCGTCATGGAATACGAGCTGGCCCGGTTGGAGCCGGCCAGCGTCGAACCGGCCGAACGCGTGCGCTGGGCCGCGCTGGCTGTCCGGCTGAGTGTCGAGTTCGAGAAGTGGTGCGCCGCGGCCGAGGAGCCGCTGCCCTACCTCTACCAGCGCGCGGCCCTGTTCTATCACCTGTGGACCGCCTGCCAGGGCTTCGGCCAGGCGCGGCCGTTCATGGAACAGCGGTTCCTGGCCCTGATCGAGCAGGCCAAAAGTCTCTACACCGCCGACGGGGCCGCCGCGCTGCAACACATCTACGACGAGTTGCACCGGTCGCCGTGGGATCGGCTGCCGGGCCTGTGGGCCGCCGAGGACGAGAACGAAGCGGCCGAGGACAACCCAGATGAAGGCCCCGACCTGGCCGTCTGACCGTCTGCGGCTGGCATCGGTCGAGATCACCCGCCGCTGCAACAACGCCTGCCCCTACTGCGACCAACCCAAGGCTGAGCAGGACATGCCGGTCGCGCAATTCACCGCGCTGCTGGACGAGCTGGCCGGCGCAGGGATCGAAGCGGTCGCGCTGGGCGGCGGCGAGCCGACCCTCCATCCGGCGCTGCCCGCGCTGCTGGAAGCCGCCCGCGAGCGGGGCCTGCGTACCGGGCTGACCACCAATGCCCGCGCGCCCGATCTGGTGGCGCGTTTGGCCGGCGCCGGCCTGCTGGATAGTTTCGGTGTCTCAGCCGGCAAGGGTGCGTGGACCGCGCTGGTCGCCCACCCGGCGGCCGTGGTCAATCTGCTCCTGCTGGCGGGCGGCCTGGCCCAGGTGACCGGTTGGGCCGGCGCGGCGTTACGGCAGGGCGCGCATTGCCTGCTGCTCCTGGGCTACAAAGGCGACCGCCCCGGATTGACGCCGACCGCGGTCGAGTTGGGCGACGCGTTCGCCCTCCTCGCCGGCCTGGGCCGCCGGGCGGGCGCGACCGTGGCCGCCGACGACTACACCCGCCGCCGGCTGGGGTTGTCCGCCGCGTGCGGCGAAGGCTTCCTGCGCGTGACCCTGGAGGGCGCGCGCGACCGCTGTTGTTTTCCGACGTGCGAGTACCGGACGCAATGACAGATTTCCTGCAGATCGGGGTGGGGGGCCGAGTTGACCGGGGGAGCGGGCATGTTGTCAACAAGCATGCCTCATTGTATAAAGGAACAGCGCATGGGCGAATCAGCCAATCAGCAAACCGGTCCTGAACGACGGCGAAGGATCGGCGAATCAGCCAATCCCCCATACCCAATACCCAATACCTCTTGGCGTCTCCTGCGCCACGGTCCGGCAACCGGCGCGGCGAACATGGCCATCGACGAAGCGATTGGGCGAGCTGTGGCGCAAGGCATCGCCCCGCCCACGCTGCGCTTCTATGGGTGGGCGCCGCCGTGTGTCTCGCTGGGCAAACACCAGGCCCTGGCCGACGTCGATGCCGGTCGGCGCGCGGCGCTGGGCTATGACATCGTGCGGCGCCCCACCGGCGGCCGCGCCATTTTGCACACCGATGAGTTGACCTACAGCGTCGTCGCGGCGGCCGACCACCCGGTGATGGCGGGCGGGGTGTTGGACGCCTATTTGCGGCTGGCGCGGGGGTTGGTGGCCGGGTTGCAGCGGCTGGGCATTCCGGCTGAGGCCGCGCCGGGCGCCAATCGCGCGGGCGCGGCGGCTTCGGCCGCGTGCTTTGAGGTACCGTCGGCATACGAGATCATCGTGAACGGCCGCAAGCTGCTGGGCAGCGCGCAAAGCCGGCGCGCCGGCTTCGTGCTCCAGCACGGCTCGCTGCCCCTGACCGGCGACCTGGCCCGGCTGATCGACTGCCTGACGCTGCCCGAAGCTGAGGCCGATGCGCTCCGCCGCTCCCTGGCCGGCCACGCCATCACTGCCGAAGCGGCCGCGGGCCGGCCGATCAGCTTCGCCGAGGCGATGGCCGCGCTGGAGGCGGGCTTCGCCGCGGCCTTGGCGATCATGCTGGTGTCGGGCGCGTTGACGGAGGCCGAGCAGACGTGGGCCGCCGAGCTGGCGCGGGACAAGTACGCCCACCCCGAATGGACCGGCCGACCATGAAAATCAGGGCCTACCGCGCAGCCGGCGGCGTGGTGCTGGACGCCGCCGGCCGGGTGCTGCTCATCGAGCGCTGGGTGTTGCGCGACGGTCGGCCGGTCCGGGAGATCCGCCTGCCAAAGGGCCACGTTGAGCCGGGCGAAAGCGATGAGCAGGCCGCCCTGCGCGAGGTGTGCGAGGAGACCGGTTACTGTGGGCTGGCGATCGCGGCGGACCTGGGTGAGGCGCTGATCGAGTTCGATTGGCAGGACGCCCACGTCCGGCGCACCGAGCACTATTTTCTAATGCGGTTGACCGAGCCGGGGCGGGGCGTCCCGCACTTCGACAGTCCCACGGCCGAGGAGGCCCACTTCCGGCCGCGCTGGGCTGCCGGTCTGCAGGACGCGACGGCCCTCCTGACGTTTGAATCCGAGCAGCAATTCGTCTTGCGCGGCCTGGAGCGGGTTCAGGCCGCCGGCCCATAACCCTCTGCAGACCGGGAGGAGACAGCAGCAGCGCGCCAGTAGGCCAAAAGTACCATTGCGGGTAGCCAGGGTGGGTCTTATACTGGACACTGCAGGAGTCGTGGAGAATCTGGTCACCTGAGAACAGCTCTCGCGCTCTAACGACACGGACCACACCCAACTTGCTGTGGACACACCGAGCCCCCCGAAAACTCAGCGCGCGCAGCGGCCATCCGGGAGCCTGATGCGATCTACTGAGCGCTTGACGTTCTCGGCAGACCTTCGCCACAGCCCCTGAAGAGGCAAACCTGATGACATTGCGCAGACGTACGTTGTTATTTCTCGGAGTGACGCTTGCGATCCTGATCCTGAGCCTGTATACGGTCTCGTCGACGATCCTGTTTCGCAGCACCCTCGACCTTGAAGCTAATGCCGCCCGCCAAAACAGCCAGGTGGCGAACAGCGCGTTGACCGGCAGGATCACGATGTTGAGCCGCACGACTATGGATTGGGCCAGTTGGGATGACACCTACGCTTTCGTTGAAACGCGCGATGCGGAATACATCCAGTCCAATCTGCCAGACTCGACGTTCGTCACCCTCGACCTGAACCTGATCCTGTACTTCAACAGTGCGGACGAGATCGTCTACGGCAAAGCGGTCGATCTCGAGACGGAGATGGCCGTCCCGCTACCGCCTGGCCTCACAGATCTGCTTCGCGCACATGATCGTGCCCTGTTGCGTCCCGACCCGGCCAACGGGCTGACGGGGATCGTCATGCTCCCCGAAGGCCCCATGCTGGTGGCCTGCTGGGCCATCCTGACCAGTGAAGACCAGGGCCCCAGCCGCGGCGTACTGCTCATGGGGCGCTATCTGGATAGCACTCTGATCACCCAGTTGTCCGAAGCGACTCATCAAGCCATCAGCGTCTTTCGGCTCGACAGTCAGGCTCTGACGCACACCGGGCTTGCGCCTGATCAGATTGCCGCCCTTACACCCAACACGCCGCCCGCGGTCAGGCCCCTGAATCAATGGGCGATTGCCAGTTACACGGTGATGAACGACGTCTTCGGCCAGCCGGCTCTGCTGGTGCGCACAGAGACGCCGCGCATCCTCTTTCAAGAGAGCCTCAGGAGTCTCCACTTTCTGCTCGCCTCGCTGCTGGCGGTGGGTCTGGTCTTGGGCGGGCTCATCCTGCTGCTGTTGGAGAGACTGGTCCTGGCCCGCGTGGCCCGGCTCAGCACCGAGATTAACACCATTGGCGCCACCAGCGATCTCGCGGCACGCCTCTCGGTCACCGGCCACGACGAACTTTCCGCACTGGCCAGTGTGATGAACCAGACTCTGGCCGCCTTGGAGCAGTCGCAGAACACGCGGCGGGAGACGGAAGCCGCGCTGCGAGAGAGCGAAGAGAAGTTCCGGGATCTATTGGAAAACGCCAACGACCTGATCCAAAGCGTCGCGACGGACGGTCGCCTGTTATATGTCAACCGCGCCTGGCGCGAGACCCTGGGGTATACAGAAGAAGAGGTCAAGAGCCTCTCGCTCATGGATGTGATCTGCCCGGACAATCGGCCGCACTGTGAGGAGATGTTCCATCGCGTCCTGTGCGGCGAAGAGGTCGGCCGCGTAGAAACCGTGTACATCGCCAAAGATGGCCGCCAAATCATGGTGGAAGGCAACGCCAACTGCAAACGTGTCGATGGGAAGGCGCTGCTGACGCGCGGGATCTTCCGCGACATCACCGAACGCAAGAAAGCAGAGGCGCTGCAGTCGGCGCTATACCGCATCGCCAGCGAGACCCGCTCCCCAAACCAGGATTTCTACGAATTCTGCGCCACGCTCCACGACATCGTCTCGGAGTTGATGTATGCCAGGAACTTCTACCTGGTGCTCTACGACGCTGAGACCCAGATGCTGTCCTTCCCCTATTTCGTGGACGAGTACGATCCCGCGCCGGCGCCCCGAGCGAGCGGCCGCGGTCTCACGGAGTACGCCCTGCACACCGGGGAAGCGTGCCTGATCGGCCCGGAACGCATCCAGGAGCTGGTCGCCCTTGGGGAGGTCGAACCGGTGGGGACGCCGTCGGTCGACTGGCTCTGCGTGCCGCTCAAACAGGGCGCTCAAGTGCTCGGCGCGCTGGTCGTGCAGAGCTACACCGAAAGTGTGCGCTTCGGCGAGGCGGAAAAGGAGCTTCTCACCTTCGTGTCGCAGCACATCGCCACCGCGCTGGAACAGCGGCACGCCGAAGAGGAGTTGCGCAAGCGGGACAACCTGCTCCAGGGGGTCGCGCGGGCCACCAACAGACTGCTCACCACACCCGACCACGCGGCCGCCATCCATGAGGTGCTGGCGATCCTCGGCCAGGCTGCGCAGGTCGATCGCGTCTACATCTTCGAGAACGCGCCTCGCCCCGTCACGGGCGAGATCAGCATGAGCGAGCGCTACGAGTGGGCGCATCGTGGGGTGGCCCGCCAAATCGACAACCCCCTGCTGCAAAACCTCCGCTACCACAACGACGGTTTCAGCCGCTGGTACGAAACGCTCTCGGCCAGGCACGTCATCGGCGGACCCATCGCTGAGTTCCCTGCCTCAGAACAGGCCGTCCTTGCGCCGCAGGATATCCGGTCGCTGCTGGTCGTGCCCATCTTCATCGAAGACGAATTCTGGGGTTTCATCGGTCTCAGTGATTGCCATACCGAACGGCGCTGGTCCAAGAGCGAGGAATCGATCCTCGCCACTGTGGCGGACAGCATCGGCGGCGCGCTGGCCCGCAAACGCGCGGCCGATGAGCTGCGCCACAAGAACCAAGAACTGGATACGGCGCTCGCGGCGGCGGCGGCCGCCACCCGCGCCAAATCCCAGTTCCTGGCCAACATGAGCCACGAGATCCGCACGCCGATGAACGCGGTGATCGGCATGACCGGCCTGTTGCTGGACACCGGGCTGAGCACCGAACAGCGCGAGTTCGTGGAGATCATCCACAACAGCGGCGAGTCCCTGCTGACTGTCATCAACGATATCCTCGACTTCTCGAAGATCGAGTCGGGCAAGCTGGCGCTAGAGCAAAACCCCTTCGACCTGCGCGAATGTATCGAAGACTCGCTCGATCTGCTGGCGCCCAAGGCCGCGGATATCGGGTTGGAGCTGGCCTACAGCATCGACGTCGAGACGCCGGGGAGCTTCCTGGGTGACGTGACCCGCCTGCGGCAGATCCTGGTCAACCTGCTCAGCAACGCCGTGAAATTCACCCCCGCCGGTGAGATCGTGGTCACCGTGACCTCCGAGAAAGTGCCCGATAACCCTCGCCTGCACAAGCTGCACTTCTCGGTGCAGGACACCGGCGTCGGCATCCCCCCCGACCGGATGGACCGGCTTTTCAAGTCGTTCAGCCAGGTGGACGCCTCGATCACACGGCAGTACGGGGGCACAGGGCTGGGACTGGCGATCAGCAGCCGGCTGAGCGAGATGATGGGCGGCAGCATGTGGGTTGAAAGCGAGGTGGGCGTGGGCTCCACCTTCCATTTCACCATCCGGGCCGAGGCGGTCCCCAGCCAATCACACATCTCGCTGCGCGGCGCCCAACCGCTGCTGGTCGGCAAACGGCTGTTGGTGGTGGATGACAACGCCACCAACCGCCGCATCCTGGCGCTGCAAGCGGAGTCGTGGGGCATGGTGGTGCGCGCCACGGGTTCGGGCCGGGAGGCGCTCGAATGGATACGGCAGGGCGACCCCTTCGATCTGGCCATTCTGGATATGCAGATGCCTGAAATGGATGGCATCATGCTGGCACAAGAAATCCGCAAGCTCCCGGAGCGGCAGAGTCTGCCGTTGGTGATCCTGACGTCGATGGGGCAGCGCGATGAGAGTATGCGCGCCAGGGATGCCGACCTGGGGCTGGCGGCCTACCTGCACAAGCCGATCAAGCCATCGCACCTGCATGATGTGCTGACGGGGATCTTCCAGCAGCACCCCACCCGCACCAGCCCTGCAGCCAGCCAGCCCCAACTCGATCCCGGCCTGGCCGATCGGGCGCCGCTCCGCATCCTGGTCGCAGAGGACAACGCGGTCAACCAGAAGCTGGCGCTGCACGTGCTGAAGAAACTGGGGTACCATGCCGACATCGCGGGGGACGGCCTCGAAGTGTTGGCCGCGCTCCACCGGCAGCCCTACGACGTCATCTTCATGGACGTACAGATGCCGGAGATGGACGGCCTGGACGCCACCCGGCACATTGTCGCGCACTGGCCGGTGAATGAACGTCCGACCATCATTGCCATGACTGCGGCCGCCATGGAAGGGGATCGGGAGTTGTGCATGGCCGCGGGCATGGACGACTACATCAGCAAGCCCGTGCGCTTCGACGAGTTGCAGACCGCGCTCGAAAACGCCCAGACCAGTCGCGCGGCGCGCCGCGCGACGGCCGCGAAAATGTCCGCGCCTGCGGAGCTGGACGACGTGCTGGATCCCAACGTGTTGGCCGATCTGCGCAGCTTGCAAGAAGAGGGCGCGCCCGACATCCTGACCGAGATGGCGGAGGTCTTCCTGCGCAACACACCTGCACGGCTGGAGCGCTTGCGGGAAGCCGCAGGGGCGGTAGATTACCGGGAATTGGAGTGGACTGCGCACAGCCTGAAGGGCAGTTGCGGCATCTTCGGCGCCCACGACCTGGTCAAGCTGTGCGGTCGATTGGAGGAACTCGGCAGGGCCAAGAGCGTGGACGGCGTCACCGGTTTACTCGATGAAGTCAGCGTCGAATACGACAGAGTCTGCGCGGCCCTGGCGCGCGCCCAGGCCCAGCCGGCAGTTCCGCAGTAGTGCGGTTTTTCGGGGCTGCTATATGACCACCGTCGGCCTGTTGACCATCGAGCTCTATGTGCCCGGCGTCACCTCGCTCAAAGAGAAGCGCGGGATCGTGAAGCCGCTCATCGCGCGCGTGCGCAACCAGTTCAACGTCTCAGTGGCTGAGGTCGAGGACCAGGACCAGTTGGGGCACACCGTGTTGGCGGTCGCGGCCGTCTCCGCCAGCCCCGACTACGTCCATGGCCTGCTCACCCGGGTGGCCGAGAGCCTCGCCGATTGGCGGCTCGATGCGGAATTAGTGGACTACCAGATCGACCTGCTGTAGGGGTTGCGCCGCGCTTCTCGAGTGTCGGCTCAATCTGGAAGGGAACAACTGCCGATGGCGGACATCCGCCCGAAGTTGCGCAGCCTGGACGTG
Source organism: Anaerolineae bacterium CG2_30_64_16 (assembly GCA_001871755.1). Lineage (GTDB taxonomy): Bacteria > Chloroflexota > Anaerolineae > CG2-30-64-16 > CG2-30-64-16 > CG2-30-64-16. Next base: position 6,016 of record MNXL01000364.1, on the reverse strand, counting down.
CGACCGGTTGCCGTGAGCGGCCGGCCTGCGCTGCTGCTGCGCGATCCGCTACAACTGAGCGAGGGGAACGTCGTCGTCCCCCATGAGGTAGCGCCTCTGCTGGCGCTCAGCGATGGCACGCGCGACAGCGCCGCCCTGAGCGCGGCCCTGCTCGTCCGATTCGGCTTGCGGGCCGACACAGGCCTGATCGACAAGCTGATGACGGCGTTGGATGAGGCGTTTCTGCTGGATAACGCTCGTTTCCGAGAGGCACGCGCCCAGGCGCTGACTGCCTATCGCGCCGCGTCCTTCCGCGTACCCGCGCTGGCTGGCGCATCTTACCCCGCGGAGCCAACCGCGCTTCGCCAACTGTTCCAGGGCTACCTGGATGATGTCCGCGCCACGAGCGCCCCGGCGCCCGCTGCGGTCGCCGGCCGTGGGCTGATCAGCCCCCACATCGACTACGCGCGCGGCGGCCCGGTCTACGCGGCTGTGTGGGACCAGGCCGCCGAGATGGTCCAGGCAGCCGATCTGGTCATCCTGCTGGGCACCGACCACTTCGGCGGCCCCGGCGCGCTGACCCTGACGCGGCAGCACTACGCCACTCCGTTGGGCATCCTCCCGACAGCCCAAGACGCCGTGGCCGCTCTGGCGAACGCCATCGGAGAAGAGGCCGCGTTTGGCGAGGAACTCCACCACCGGAGCGAACATGCCATCGAGCTGGCCGCGGTCTGGCTGCACTTCGTCCGCGATGGCCGGCCGTGTGAGACCCTGCCCATCCTGTGCGGTTCCTTCGATCACTTCATCCAGGGCCAGGCTGCACCGGAGGCTGACGCGACGATCGAACGGCTCATGAAGGTCCTGCGCGGCATCATGGCCGGCCGACAAGCCGTGGTCATCGCGGCCGGTGACCTGGCCCACGTCGGCCCGGCGTTCGGAGGTCATCCACTGGATGCCCTGGGCAAGGCGCGGCTGCGGGCCGCGGATCAATCCCTCATCCGGGACGTCTGCGCCGGCGACCCCGAGGCGTTTCTCGATGGCATCCGGCAAGTCGGGGATCGCTATAACGTCTGCGGGGTACCGCCGATCTATCTGGCGCTCCGCCTGCTCGAGCCGACCCACGGCCGCCTCGTGTCCTACGCCCAGTGCCCGGCCGACGAGTTGGCTACTTCAGTTGTGTCGGTCTGCGGCATCGTGTGGGAAGCATAACCGCCTCAGGGCAAGCATAGGCCGGCCGGCTCTGGCCCCGGAAGTCTGGGTGGAGCACTATCCGTACACCTGTAGTTGCCACGTCTTCGACGCGGTGCTATAATGTGGCCCATATTCTCAAAAGGACGTAACTACTCGGCCCTCGGTCATCCTGAGCGTAGCGAAGCCTGTCCTGAGCTTGTCGAAGGGCCTGTCCTGAGCTTGTCGAAGGGCCTGTCCTGAGCACGGCCGAAGGGAATCTCGGTTTCGGCGCAGACAAGATTCTTCGTCGCAAAAAACGCTCCTCAGAATGACAGCCTGAGCAGTTATAAAAGGACAAGGGTAACCAGTGGCTGATTTCGATATTCCCATGCCTGAACCGCTGCCGGAGCCAGCGCAGCCGTTGGGCGAGGATGAGCAAGCTGAGCCGACGTTTCTGGCAATCGCCTGGGAGCTCGTGCAGACTGTCCTGCTGGCCGTGGTGATCTTCCTGGTGATCCGCAATGTCGTGCAGAACTTCCGCATCGACGGGATCAGCATGGAGCCTAACTTCCACAACGGCCAATTCCTGATCGTCAATCGCTTCGCCTATTGCCCCGGCGTACACCTGGATATTCCGCCGTTGGATATCCACTGGCAAAAGACTTGGTGCATGCGCCCACCGGAGCGCGGCGATGTCGTGATTTTCGAGTACCCGCGCGACCCCAGCCGCGATTTCATCAAGCGTGTCATCGGATTGCCGGGCGAGACGGTCGAGATCGTTGCCGGCAAGGTGTATGTCGACGACCAACTGCTGCCGGAACCGTTCGGCCCGAACCCGGGCAGTTACACATTTGGCCCGGTCGCGGTCGCGCCGGAGGAGGTCTTCGTCCTGGGCGACAACCGCAACAATTCCAGTGATTCGCATTCGTGGGGGATGCTGCCGCAGGATCGCATCATCGGCAGGGCCTGGGTATCTTATTGGCCGCCCACCGACTGGGCCGTTATCCCGAACTATGACCTCGTCCTGAACGCGAGCACCCCCTGAACACGAGGACCAGTCCCATGCCGCCAACCGAAGCCGAGGTCAGCGCGCTGGTGCGCCAGGTGCTGAGCAGGTTGATGGAGACATCCCCGGCCAGCGCGGGCGCTGCCGCGGGCCCGCGCAAAGGCGCCCCCTCACCCGCGACCGGCCGTCTAATCGATGAGGCCTTCATGCGGGCGCAGGCGCCAGGCGCGATCGTGGCGCTGCCCGCCGGCGCACTGGTCACCCCCCTGGCTCGCCAGATTGCCCTGGAGCGGCATATCACGTTGGAGCCCGCGGCCGGGTCGCCACGCGCGGTTGATGCACCAGCCACCAGTGGCCCGCCGCAGCGGCGGGTCGCCATCGGCGCCGATCACGGCGGATTCGCGCTCAAAGAGACTCTCAAACCGCATCTTCAGTCCCTGGGCTACGAAGTGGTCGACTGTGGCACCCACAGCACGGCCGCGGTGGACTACCCCGACATTGCCTACGCCGTGGCCCGGCTGGTGGCCGACGGCAAATGCGCCAACGGCATCATCGTGGATGGCGCGGGGATCGGCTCCTGTATGGCAGCCAATAAGGTGCCGGGCATCCGGGCCGCGCTCTGCTACGACCACGCCACCGCGGTCAACAGCCGCGAGCACAACCATGCCAATGTGCTGACCCTGGGCGCCGGCCTGATCGCGGCGAACCTGGCCAAACAGATCGTGACCGATTGGCTGGCAACGCCTTTCGGGCCGGACCGGCACGCGCGGCGCGTCGAGAAGATCATGGCCATCGAAAGACGCTTTCTCAAGAAATAGCTAAAGGGCATTATGTCATCAAACCTGGGCCACTACACCCTGGACCAACTGGTCGATCTGATCACAAGGGAGGTGTTGGCAGCCTACCCACCCACGGCCGGTCAACCCTGCGCCGTGTGCAACACAGACAGTTGCAACGGGCAGTGCGTGCAGACCAACCCGGACGGCGCGCGCCAGGTCTTCGACGCAGGCGCCGACCGGTTGACCACCCGACTAGGCGTCAAGAACGTCGCCGCAGACATCGCGAGCAAAATCGACCACACCCTGCTCAAGCCCCAGGGCACCGAGGAACAGATCCGCCAGCTCTGCGCGGAGGCGCGCGAGTTTCAGTTCGCCACCGTCTGCGTCAACCCGACCTGGGTGCCGCTCTGCGCACAACTGCTGGCGGGGAACCCGGTCCGAGTCTGCGCCGTGATTGGCTTCCCGCTCGGCGCCACCCTGCCCGAGGTCAAGGCCTTCGAGTCCCAACGCTGCGTCGCGCTCGGCGCGCAGGAGTTGGACATGGTGATCAACATCGGCGCGTTGAAATCCCGCCAGTACGACGCGGTCGAAGCCGATATCGAGGCAGTGGTCATGACCGCTCACTCGCTAGGCGCCAGCGTCAAGGTTATCATCGAAACCGCGTATTTGACCGACGAAGAGAAGGTCGAAGCCTGCGCCCTGGCGAAGGCCGCCCGCGCGGATTATGTCAAGACGTCTACCGGCTTTGGGCCGGGCGGCGCGACGGTGGAGGACATCGTCCTGATGCGACGGGTGGTGGGGTCAGAGATGGGTGTCAAAGCCGCTGGGGGTGTGAAGACCGCCGAAGATGCCAAGGCGATGATCGCCGCGGGCGCCACACGGATCGGCGCGAGCGCGGGGGTCAAGATCGTCAGCGAACTCAAGCAGTGAGGAATCATGTCGCAACGCGAGGTACTGATCATGCTGGCGCATGCCCAGTGGTGCGCGGCTTGCCGCGGCCGGCTGTTAGCGGAGCCAGATGCCGTCTTCATCGGGCGGGCGCTGAGCGCCGCTGAGAAGGAAGTCCTGGCCAGGCTCACCGAGGAGGACTTCACGACTCCAGGGACATTGGCGCGCGCACTGGAGAGCACCGTCAGCGAACTCGACAGTTACAGCGATCACCCGGTGGCGCGGCTGCGACATTTTTGATCCGGATGCTGAAGCCTGGAGAAAGACCCGCAATCACCTGGCCAGCTTCCAGCTTCCAGTTTCCAGCTTCCAGCTTCCAGTTTCCAGCTTCCAGTTTCCAGCTTCCAGTAGGAGAGACCCATGACCGTTGATCTGCGTTCTTACGTTTTCCTGGATAGCCTGCAACCCCAGCACGCGGCGTTCCTGGGCACGGTGGCCCGGGGCTTCTTGCCGCTGCCCAACGACGCGTCACTGTGGGTGGAGATCTCGCCCGGCATCGAGATCAACCGCATCACCGATATCGCGCTCAAGGCGACCCGCGTCCGACCGGGCATGCAGATCGTCGAGCGGTTGTACGGCCTGCTGGAAGTCCATTCCGAGAGCCAGGCCGAGACCCGGGCGGCCGGCGCGGCGATCCTGGAGGCGCTGGGCGTACGCGAAGAAGACCGCCGCAAGCCGCGCATCGTGTCCAGCCAGATCATCCGCGCGGTGGATGCGCACCAGGTGCAGTTGATCAACCGGATGCGCCACGGCCACATGCTGCTCGCGGGCCAAACTCTCTACGTGTTGGAGGTTGAGCCGGCCGGCTACGCGGCCCTGGCCGCCAACGAGGCCGAGAAGGCCGCCGAGATCAACATCCTGGAAGTGATCGCGTTCGGCTCTTTCGGCCGCGTCTATCTGGGCGGCGAGGAACGCGATATCATGGCCGGCTATGGCGCAGCGGTCTCGGCGATCGAGGGGGTTAGTGGGCGCGTGGAGGAACAGGGGAAACGAGAGTGATGCGCGGGTTGGGGATTGGGTGGCAGGTATTGGGTATTGGGTATTAGATATTGGGTATTGGATGGCAGGTTGGAGGTTCCAATACCCAGTACCCAATACCAAATACCCAACATCTCGGATCTGACAACGACACACTGTATCATACCGGTTCAAGGAGAGACACTCATGGCAGAAGCACTGGGCATGATCGAGACCAAGGGGTTCGCGGCGATGGTCGAGGCGTCGGACGCGATGGTCAAGGCCGCCAAGGTCGAATTGGTCGGCTACGAGAAGATCGGTGGCGGGTATGTCACCGCCATTGTGCGCGGTGACGTGGCGGCGGTGAAAGCGGCCGTCGAAGCTGGCGTGCGCGGCGCCGAGAAGGTGGGCGAGGTGGTGTCCGTCCACGTGATCCCGCGGCCGCACGAAAATGTGGACGTGGCATTGCCGCTGGGCCGCCAACCGAAGGAATGACCTCACCCCACTCCCCCCATCCCCCTCTCCCCTCTCCTGAGCCGAACTACGCTCAGGAGAGGGGCGAGGGGAGGCCGCAGGCCGGGGTGAGGGGTGAGGACAGGAGTTGCCGCTATGCAAAACCTTTGGCGCGAGCTGCGGCCGGGTCCCAAAGTACCGGACATCGTCTACGCGATCATCGAGATCCCCAAAGGATCGCGCAACAAGTACGAGTACAACAAGGAGAACGGCGTCATCGTATTGGATCGGGTGCTTTTCTCCTCGTTGCACTACCCGGGCGACTACGGGCTGATCCCGCGCACCTTCTACGACGACGGCGACCCGCTGGACATCCTGCTGATGACCAACGAGCCGACCTTCCCGGGCTGCATCATCCAGGCGCGGCCCATCGGCGTCTTTCGGATGCTCGACCGCGAGCTGCACGACGACAAGATCCTGGCCGTGCCCGCCACTGACCCGCTCTTCACCGAGTATCACGATCTCAAGGACGTGCCGCCGCACTTCTTGCAAGAGGTCGCGCACTTCTTCGAAGTCTACAAAGACCTGGAGGGAATGCGCACCAAGCCGATCGGCTGGGAAGACGCGGGGGCGGCCAAGCAGGAGATCCTGCGCTCGATCAAGCTGTTCGATGATCGGTTCGGGCTGCCGGGGCTGTGAGCGGGGATTGGGGAGCGGGGATGGG
>MNXL01000069.1 GCA_001871755.1 Anaerolineae bacterium CG2_30_64_16 | reverse complement strand
GCTCAGGCCAGCCGGGTCACGGTCTCGCCCAACGGCCCCCTGCTGGATACCGCGGGTACCGGCGGCGACGGCGCCCACACCTTCAACATCTCCACCGCGGCCGCGTTTGTGATCGCCGGGGCCGGACGCAAGGTTGCCAAACACGGCAACCGGGCTGCATCCTCGCGCTGCGGCAGCGCGGATGTGTTGAGCGCGCTGGGAGTCGACCTGGATCTGACCCCCGAGCAGGTCGGCCTCTGCATCCAACAGATCGGCATCGGCTTCCTGTTTGCGCCCAGGTTCCACCCGGCCATGAGATACGCCGTCGGCCCGCGCCGGGAACTGGGGCAGCGCACCATCTTCAACCTGCTCGGGCCGCTCACCAACCCGGCCGGGGCCACGCACCAACTGATCGGCGTCTACCAGCCCGCCTTGACCGAGCCGCTCGCCGAGGTGCTGGGTGCGCTGGGTGGCCGGGCCGCGCTGGTCGTCCACGGTTACGGGGGGTTGGACGAACTGACCACCGGCGGCCCGAACCGGGTCAGTCACCTGCGGGACGGTCGCGTCACCACCTACGAGTTGGACGCGCGCGACCTGGGGCTGCGCCGCACGACCGCCGACGAGCTGCGCGGTGGCGATCCCGTTGAAAACGCCCGGATGCTGCGCGATCTGCTGGCCGGACGCGACCGGAGCCCGCGCCGCGACGTGATCCTGTTCAACGCCGCGGCCGCTTTGGGGGTGGAGAGCGGCGATCTGCCGGCAGCCCTGGCTGAGGCCGAGGTCGCGCTGGAAAGTGGCGCGGCGCTGGCGAAGCTGGACGCGTTGATCGCCCTGAGCCAGACGTTTCTTTCGGGACAGACTGCATGAGCATCCTGGATGAAATCTTCGCGCACAAACGCGCTGAGGTGGCCGAGCGGCAGGTGACGCGGCCCCTGGCCCGCGTACGCAGCGAGGCCGAAAGCGCCGCGCCGCCCCTCGACTTCATCGCCGCGCTGCGGGGCAGCCTTGTCCGCCCCGCCCTGATCGCCGAGATCAAGCGCGCCTCGCCCTCGCGCGGGCTTCTGCTGACAGACTTCGACCCCGGCCGCCTGGCGCGCGTCTATCGGGAGAACGGCGCGGCCGCCATCAGCGTGCTGACCGACGCGCGTTACTTCCAGGGCCACCTGGACACCCTGCGTTCCCTGGCGGAGACGCGGCCGCGCCTGCCGCTGCTGCGCAAGGACTTCCTGTGTGATCCGTACCAGGTCTACGAGGCGCGGGCCGCGGGCGCCGATGCCGTCCTGCTGATCGTTGCGGCGCTGTCCCCGGTGCTGCTCGGCGAACTGCACGACCTGGCCCGAGGCCTGGGTATGGCCGCGCTGGTGGAGGTGCACACGGACGCTGAACTCACAACCGCCCTGGGCTGCGGCGCGACCCTGATCGGGGTCAACAACCGGGACCTCCACGATTTCACCGTGAACCTGGCGACAACCGAGGCGCTGTGCGGGGCGATCCCGCCCGAGATCTGCGTTGTCGCCGAGAGCGGCATCCACACCGCTGCGGACGTCGATCGACTGGCCGCGATCCCGCGGCCCCGGAGTGCGCAGGGCGTGGACGCGATCCTGGTGGGCGAGGCGCTCGTCACCGCGCCGGATGTGGCGGCCAGGGTGCGCGAGCTGGCAGGCGCCGGAGTGGCGCGTCCGAACCCGCTATACTTGACAAGGTGACAGGGTGAAGGGGTGACAAGGTGACGCCGATGCGGGCATCGTCTCGATGCACAGCATCGGACAACCTCACCTTGCGACCGTGGCGAGTATACCACCGCCGACACACGAACGGATAATCGCATGACCAGGATCAAGATCTGCGGGATCACGACGCTGGCGGACGGCATGGCGGCCGTGAAAGCCGGGGCGGATATGCTCGGGTTCAACTTCTATCCAAAGAGCTCACGCTACATCGATTCGCGGGCGTGCGCCCGGCTGGTGGCAGCGCTGCGGGATCGCGGCGCCCAGGCGATAACGGTGGGCGTATTCGTCAACACACCGCCGAAAATTGTCGCTGCAATCCTGGACGGGTGCGGCCTGGACCTGGCGCAGCTCCACGGGGACGAATCGCCGGCCGAGCTTGGTTACCTGGGCGGACGGGCGTTCAAGGCGATCCGGCCGGCCGACGCCAGCGCGGCACGGGAGGCCCTGCGGTGCTATGGCCGTCAGGTCGCGCCGGGCCTTCTAATCGACGCCGTGGCCAGCGCCGCGTACGGTGGCGCCGGAAAGCTCGGGAACTGGGACCTGGCCCGGGCCGTGGCGCGCGACTGCCCGATCCTGCTCGCCGGCGGACTCCGCCCCGAGAACGTGGCCGCGGCGGTAACCCAAGTCCGGCCCTGGGGCGTGGACGTGGCCTCGGGCGTGGAATCCAGCCCAGGGCGCAAGGATCATGCGAAAATGACCGCGTTCGTGCAGGCGGTGCGAGACGCGCGAATGGAGAAAGTAGAATGAGTCAGCGAATCAGCGAACATGTCCCTTCACTGCATTCAGGGCAAGCTCTGAGCGGAGCTGAGCGTTGCTCGCGAAGCGTAGTCGAAGGGTCAGCGAGTCAGCGAGTCAGCAGACTGGCAAGTCAACAGGTTACGCAATACCCAATACCCAATACCCAATACCCAATACCCACCACTATCAGCCCTCTCCCCGCCAAGTTCGGCCCTTACGGCGGACAGTTCGTCCCCGAGACGCTCATGCCAGCCCTGGCCGAGCTGGAAGCGGCGTACCTGGCGCTGCGAAGTGACCCCGCGTTCCTGGCCGAGTTGGACGATCTCCAGCGCACCTACGTGGGACGCCCGACCCCGCTCAGCCACGCCCGGCGGCTGACCGCGCATCTCGGCGGCGCGCAGGTCTACCTCAAGCGGGAGGACCTGGCCCACTCCGGCGCACACAAGATCAACAACGCGCTGGGGCAGGCGCTGCTCGCCCGCGCGATGGGCAAACGCCGGATCATCGCCGAGACCGGCGCGGGCCAGCACGGCGTCGCGTCGGCCACGGCCGCGGCGCTGCTCGGGCTGGAGTGCGTGGTCTACATGGGCCGCGTGGACATGGCCCGCCAGCAGCCCAACGTGCTGCGGATGCAGTTGCTCGGCGCTGAAGTGCGCCCGGTCGACAGCGGCAGCCGCACCTTGAAGGACGCCATCAACGAGGCGATCCGGGATTGGGTGGCCAACGTCGGAGACACCTACTACCTGCTGGGCTCGGCGCTGGGGCCGCACCCTTACCCGACCATGGTGCGAGATTTCCAGTCGGTGATCGGGATCGAGGCGCGGGCGCAGATTCTGGCCCAGGCCGGACGACTGCCCGACGCCTGCATCGCCTGCGTGGGAGGTGGGTCCAATGCCATCGGCCTGTTTCACGCGTTCCGCGATGATCCCTGTGTGCGGCTGATCGGCGTCGAGGCGGCCGGCAAGGGGCTCGACAGCGGGCTGCACGCCGCGCGCTTCAGCGGCCCCCGCGTACGCGGGGGCCGGCCGGGCGTGCTCCACGGCGCCTACACCTACGTGCTGCAAGATGAGGATGGCCAGATCGCGGCCACCCATTCCATCTCCGCCGGGCTGGACTACGCCGCGGTCGGTCCCGAGCACGCCCACCTGCGCGACCTCGGCCGCGCCGGGTACACCGCCGCCACCGACGACCAGGCGCTGGCCGCGTTCCAGCTTCTGTCACGGATCGAGGGGATCATCCCCGCCCTGGAGTCCTCCCACGCCGTCGCCGAGGCCATCCGACTGGCGCCGGAACTGGCCGCGGATCAGATCCTGCTGGTCAACCTGTCGGGCCGGGGTGACAAAGACCTCGACACGGTGATGCAGGCACTGGAGGGAAGAAAATGAGCAATTCTGGGGGACAATCCACGGGTCTGGCGCGCATCGCATCCACCTTCGCAAGGGCCCGGGCGGAGGGCCGCGCGGCCTTGATGCCCTACTTCACCCTCGGCTACCCGGACGCCGCGACCTCGCGGCAGATCGTCCGCGCGATCGCCGCCGCGGGCGCCGACCTGATCGAGCTGGGCGTGCCGTTCTCCGACCCGCTGGCCGACGGACCCACGATCCAGCACGCCACGCAGGTGGCGTTGGATGGCGGCATAACCCCGACCCACTGCCTGGTGCTGACCAGTCGGCTGCGCGCGGACGGCGTGACCCAACCGCTGTTGCTGATGGGGTACATCAACCCGATCCTGGCCTATGGGGTGGAGCGCTTTGTCACTGACGCGACCGCGGTGGGCGCAGATGGGTTCATCGTGCCCGATCTGCCGCCGGAGGAAGCCGGTGCGCTGGAAGCCGCGTGCCGCACGCACGGACGGGCGCTGGTCTACCTGCTTGCGCCGACCTCGACACCGGAGCGCGTGACCACGATCGCGGCGCGAACGTCCGGCTTCCTCTACCTGGTCTCGCTGGCCGGCGTCACCGGTGCGCGAGACGCCCTGCCAGTCGACCTGTCCGGCTTCGTCGAACGGGCGCGCGCGGCTGCGCACTGCCCCGTCGCGGTGGGTTTCGGCATCTCCACGCCCGAGCAGGCGCGCGCGGTGGGTCGGATCGCCGACGGTGTCATCGTCGGGTCGGCGCTGATCAACACCGTCACAACCGCGGCCGATCCGGCCGCCGCGGCCGCCCATTTCGTGCGCGATCTGCGCGCGGCCCTGGCGCCGACCCCCAGCCGTTGAGCAGAAAGGAACGAGCCCATGTTAGTCGTCATGCACAAGGACGCCACCCTGGACCAGATCAACCAGGTCATCGCGGGCGTGGAGACGCGCGGCCTGCATCCCCACCTGCTCCACGGCGAGGCACAGACCATCGTCGGCGTGGTCGGCCAGGAAACGGGCGGGTTGGAAGCGCAGTTCGCCGACCTGCCCGGCGTGGCAGAAGTCGTACCGATCTCCCACGCCGACAAGTTGACCTCGCGCGACTTCTTCAAGCAGGACACCGTGGTGTCGCTGAACGGTGTCCGCTTCGGCGGCCCCGATATCGCCATCATCGCCGGGCCGTGCTCGGTCGAGAACCGGAGCCAACTGCTGGAGACGGCCCACGCGGTCAAGGAGGCTGGCGCGCACGCGCTGCGCGGCGGCGCGTACAAGCCGCGCACATCGCCTTATGCCTTCCAGGGGTTGGGCGAGGCCGGGTTGGAACTGCTGGCCGAGGCGCGGGAGGTCACCGGCCTGCCCGTGGTCACCGAGGCCATGACCCCCGAACAGGTACCCCTCGTCCGCCGCTACGCCGACATGATCCAGATCGGCTCCCGCAACATGCAGAACTACGGCCTGCTGCACGCCGCCGGGGAAAGCCAGCACCCGGTGCTACTCAAACGCGGCCTGATGGCGACCATCGACGAGATGCTGATGGCCGCGGAGTACATCCTCTCGCACGGCAACCGCCGCGTGGTGCTGTGCGAGCGGGGCGTCCGGGGCTTCGAGCCCGCCACGCGCAACACTACCGACATCAACGCCATCCCGGTGCTGAAATCCCGCACCCACCTGCCCGTCATCCTGGACCCGAGCCACAGCACCGGCAAGGCCGAGTATGTCGCAGCCATCGCCCGGGCGGCCATCGCCGCCGGCGCCGATGGGCTGATCGTGGAGGTGCACGCGCACCCCGAACTGGCCTTGTCCGATCGCGAACAGGCGCTGACGCCCGAGGCGTTCGCTGCGCTGGTGGCCCAGGTCCGCGCGATTGCTGCGGCCGTGGAACGCCCCCTGCCGGCCATCGTACCGCCGCGGTCTGTTTGACAAAACCGCTGACCGATGATATGATCCTGTCACTTGCAGAAGTGGTTTGATTTCACAGGAACAGACTCGATGCATCACCAGATCTCCCTATTTGGCGCCTATCGCTTCTATTTTCCGAGCCATCGGAAAGGGGATGCCCCGCGCCGGTTGGGAGAGGAAAAATGACAAGTATCTGAACCCAAATCGAGAGCAAGCTCAAAGAGCGTGGAGCATCCAGCCCCACGCTCTTTTTTTGTACCCGGCCCGATTTCGGGATTTTTCGGAGTCTTTTAAACCGGAGGAAAGAGAATGCTTTGCCGAGGAATTCGAGGAGCCACGACCGTAGACGAGAACAGCCAGCCCGCCATCCTGGCCGCGACCCAAGAGTTGCTGCACGCGCTAATTTCAGCCAACGACATCTTCCCGGCCGACATCGCCAGCGCGATCTTCACTGTCACGCCAGACCTGAACGCGGCCTTCCCAGCCGAAGCCGCTCGCCGTATGGGCTGGACGGACGTGCCGCTCATGGATGCCGTCGAGGTTCCGGTGCTGGATGGACTGCCGCACTGCATCCGTGTCCTGGTGCACTGGAACACCAGCCGCCCGCCCGAAGCGGTCCACCACGTTTACCTGCGCGGGGCCATCGGACTTCGGCCGGACCTGGCCACTCCGAACGGCGATCGCGCCAGCGGCCGCAATGGCGGCCGGACCGGATCGACCAGCTCCCCCGCGCCGCGGCCGGAGGCCAACGGCCAACCCGTCTTCCACATCCCGCATGGCGCCACCGTCACCTATCAGGGTGAACCCGGCGCCTACTCCCAGGAAGCGATTTTTCAGTATCTCGGCAACCACATCCAAACCCTGCCCAGCGCGAGCTTCGAAGAGATCTTCGCGGCGGTCGAGAGCGGCAAAGCGACATACGGTCTGTTACCCGTGGAGAACTCCCAGGCCGGCTCCATCAACCAGGCCTACGATCTGCTGCTGGATCACGACCTGCGGATCGCCGCCGAGGTCAAGCTGCGCGTGCGGCACTGTCTGCTGGCGCCGCCCGGCACAAAGCCAGCCGACATCCGCCGCGTCCGCTCCCATCCACAGGCGCTGGCCCAATGTGACCGCTATCTGAAAACCCGGGGCTGGGAAGGTGTATCGGCCTATGACACCGCCGGCTCGGCGCGCGAGCTCGCGGCCACGCGCGAACCCGGCACTGCAGCCATCGCCAGCGCGCTGGCG
>MNXL01000401.1:8966-10200 GCA_001871755.1 Anaerolineae bacterium CG2_30_64_16 | reverse complement strand
AACGTCTCATCGTCCGGGTGGGGGGCCAACACCAGAACCCTGTCGGTGGGCAGGAGCGTAACTTCCGGCTGCAGCAAATCCACGTCCGGCGGCGGGGGGCCATATCCCCCAAGATCGACGAACATGGCAAAGATCGCCAGCAGCACCAGCCACCGAATTCTCCGCATCAACGCCCCCTGAGATTGCTATCCCGCAGACAGTTCCAGCACGCGGTTACCGGCCGCGTGCGCCACTTCGGCCAACGGCGCATCCCTTTGAAGCCGAACTCATGGAATGTTTAGAGCGCATTCCGGCGTCGAAAAAGTCGATTCCGCTTTTCGCCCTCTACAAAGGGCATCTGAGGGCCAAATCCGGAATCGACTTCTTGGAGACAGAGCGGAATGGAGTGGGAGAGAAACCAGGCTTTTCGCGAGAAGCCTGGTTTCCGATTTCCAACGTCGAGCGGTGAATAGCGCTACTCGATCGTCACCTTCATCGTGTAGCTCGTAGCGCCGCCGACCGAGACCGCCTTCACGTCGTAGTCCTGTGTGGCCGGCAGCACACCGGTCCACTGGCTGAGCCCCATGACCGTGCGCACCAGGGGCTGGCCGTCCTCGATGCCGTAGATCTCCACCAAGACATCGTTGTTGGGAGCGGTGATCGCGACGGTCATCGTCTGGCCGGCCATCGCCCGCAGCACATACTCATCCGTCTCGTGCGCGGCCAACTGCCCGGTGAGCGTGGCCGACGTGGCGCCGGCCGCGAACTGGATGCGTTGGGGGATGATCACGCTCAGGGTGAAGCTGGTGGCGCCGCCCATGGAGACCGCCTTGATAAGGTAGTCCTGCGTCCCGGGCAGCACGCCCGACCAGGTGGTCTGGCCCAGGGCCGCGCGCAGCAGGGGTTGGCCGTCCTGAACGCCGGAGATCTCCAGCCAGACGTCGTCCTTCGGCGAATAAACGCTCACCATCATCCACTGGTTGGCCGACGCCCGCAGCACGTACTCGGCGATGGCGCCGGCCGCGAGCTGACCCTGGACAGTGGCCGAGGTCGCGCCAGGGGCGAATTGGACGCGCGTAGCCTGCGGCCCGGGTTGTGGCACAAACGGCGTGGGCGCCGGCGTGGCCACGGGGGCGGGCGCAACCGTGGGCGCGGGCCCGCTCGACTGCGCGGCGGCCAGAAACGCGACGTAGTCCGCGCCTTGGGTGATCAACGCGTCGCTGGGAGCCAGGACAGCCGCGTGGGCAACGTCGGC
>MNXL01000401.1:4717-8957 GCA_001871755.1 Anaerolineae bacterium CG2_30_64_16 | reverse complement strand
GCGACGTCGGCCCTGGCCTGGGGGGTCAGCTCGCCGGCCAGGTACTCGGCCCAGCCGCGCAGGAAGTAGGCCGCGGCCAGGTCCGGCGCTACTGCCAGCGCGGAGGTGGCGCTCGTGATGATGTCGCCGGTGAGTTCGGGTAGCCAGCCATCGGCCACGGCGCCGGCGATCAATGGAGAATCCGACTTGAACAGGTCGGCCGCGCTGTACGGCCGCATCAGGTCCAGGGCGGCCGCGTAGTCGCCGTAGAACACATCGGCAAGAAGCGGATAGGCGCTGTCAGCGATCGACCCGGCCAGCGCGTCGGCGTTCAGCTTGATCAGCGCGTAGTCCCAGTCCAGCGTCCAATTGTCGGTGGGCTCCTTGGCCTCCGCGGCGGCCTGCCTGGCCTCTGTGATCTTGGCCAGGGCGTCCTTCCAGAGGCCGGCCTCTGCCAGCTCCACGGCCCGATTGGTGGGGACACGCGCGGGATGGCCCTGCTGCCCCATCAACATGGGCTGGAGGGTCATCTCCACCAGGCGAGCGTTCGCCTTGTCCCACGCGTAGACCTGGAAACCGATCTTGCGCACGCCGCAGGCATAGCAAAAGACGTAAGGATCGGTCGCGTCCACGACGACCTCAGCAACGCCGTCGCCGTCGATGTCTTGCACCCCCCCCATGCCGGGGCTCGGCGAAAACGCTGAGATCTCGACCTTCATCGTCACGCCGTCGAAGCTGATTAATTGATACGTGCCGCTGTGCGCGCCGGCCCCGCCGTACACCTGAAGCCAGATCCACGTCGTGTCGCTTGGGTCGATCTGCACCTGGGTGACGCCGCTCGCGTCCACGTAGTCAGGCGCCAACGCGTCGGAATCCCTGGCAGTCAATTCCAGCCGCGCCACCTCCTGCCAACCGGTCACAGCATGCTGGAAGAGTGCGACCAGATGGCTGGCCACCGGGTCCTTGTCGTAGTTGCGCAGCCCGGTGGTGTAGACAGCCCAGGTCGGTTGCCAGCCAGCGGGCACGGTCAGGGGCAATACCTTCAATCCCCCATCCCGGAATGCGTCCTGGGGCAGCGTGGCCGCCACCTGGACCAGCAGGTCATCGGTGGAAACCTGCATCTCGGCCGGCGCGCACTCGCCGCGGAAGAACGCCCACTCCTCGCACTCGGAGCCGTTAGGGAAAATGCACACGCCGTACTGACCGCCATCCGTGCCGGTGCGGATCTCCAGCTTGCCGCCTTGTTCGCCGCAATGAGCCGAGGCCGGGTTGGGCAACGCCACGGCGGGCTGCGTAGGGCTGGGAGGCGCGGCGGTGGGCGGAACTGCGGAGGGCGGCGCCGCGGCGGGCGTTGCGGTCGGCATCCCGGCGCAGGAGACCAGCGCCAGCATGGTGAGCAGCGCCAGGCACACGCCCCACCGGCGCCACGGGTTGGTAAGAACTGGTGTCGCGTTCATGTCAGTATCTCCTCGTGATATGGTTGCACAATCGAACAGTCAAAATAAATCTGCCTGGGGGATAGCATCTTGACTACACGAATCGTTTACCGGAAGGTCGTCTCCTCGCCCAAGAAAGGATGATCGGGCGGTATCCGTCTCTCTCCTGTAAATCGCACCCGTTTGACAGCTCCCGTAGCCGGGTCTATGATGCGACGCGCGAGGAGGTGAACGTTGCCCACCCAACCCGGACCGATTTTGGCAGAGGACTGGCCAACAGAACCCGGCAATTACGTGTTGTTTCTGACCCTGGCCGAGCCATTGACGTTGGCGGTGGGCAGGCTCGGCCGGTTTGCCCTGGCTCTCGGCCACTACGCCTATGTCGGCAGTGCGCACGGCCCGGGTGGGCTGCGGGTGCGGCTGAGCCGGCATCTCCGGGCCGAAAAACGGCCACACTGGCACGTGGACTACCTGACCGCCGCGCTGCCGATTCGGCACATCCACGCAGTTGCCGACCCCCGAAAACTGGAATGCGCGTGGACGCGTCAATTGCTGGCCCTGCCCGGCGCGTCGACCCCGATCCCCGGCTTCGGGAACGGTGACTGCCGGGAGCGATGCCCCGCCCACCTGGTCCGGCTGCCGGAGGACTGCGACGTCGTCCGGCTGGCAGAAACCCTGCGAGCGTGATCAAGGGGGAGCGAGCTTTCGTTTCGAGAACGCCGGGCCGCGCGTGAAGACCATCTGCGCGCTGAAGCCATCGTCGTTGACCGTCACTGTGGCCGCGCCGGCCGCCTCGAACGCGGCCATCAGCCGATCCGGGGCCAGGAAGCGGCTCCCCATCAACAACAACCGCTCCATCAGCGCGATGAGCTTGACGCCGGCCCGCCGGATGTCCGGCTCCTCCACGACCAATCGACCAGCGGGCTGGAGCACGCGCAACAGTTCGCTGACCGCCGACGCCTGGGCCGCCTCCGGGGTGGGATCGACGAAGTGGTGGAACGCATCCACGACCAATACCCGTCCGACACTGGCCGCGGCAAACGGCAGGCGCCCGACATCGGCCAGGACCGCAGGCAGCCCCTTGGCCCGCGCCTGGCGCAGCATCTCCGGTGACCGGTCGCAGACGATCGCCCGCGCGCCCACAGCCAGCAGCCCGATTCCGTTCCGGCCCGTGCCACCGCCCACATCCAGCACGATCTGCCCCGGCCCGGCCTCCAGCAGCTCGGACAGCGCGTCGTACTCGGGCCGGCCGATCAGCCGGTCGTAGTAGCGGGCGATCAGGTTGAAGTGGTCGAAGGGGAGTCTCATGGGCTTGAGTTGTACGCCCCCTTCAGCATCGTCACCAGCCGTTTGCCAGGGATTTGCCGGAAGTTGGCGCCCTGGCTGACCGCGGCCAACGTCGCGGGGATGTCCCCCACCAGCGTGCCAGAGATCGCGTCCACGCCGTAGTCGAACAGGATCGGCGAGAGGGGCGTGGTGGCGCCCAGGACGAGCACGTACGCGTCGGGCCGGCAGAGCGCGGCCAGGCTCTCGAAGGTGCCGTTGACCAGCGCCATGCCGGTGATCGCGACCACGTCCGCCTGGGGGAGCAGTTCGGCCGCCTGATCCGCGGGCAGGTCCCCGGGCCGCGGGTTGAGCTCCAGCACCCAGCAGGTCTCGGCGGCTTCGCGAACGCGCGGCACGAACGGAAAGTGACCAACGATGGCGACCCTTCCCCTCCTCCAGGCGCCTGGCGCCTGAGGACGCAGTCGCGCCATGATCAACTCCTCCGCGTTGACCTCCACGCACGCGGCCTCGGCCACCTCCAACAGTGCGTTGAGCGCCGCAAAGCCGATGCACCGTTCCGTCAGGCTGTCCGACTTCACCAGCGCGGCCAGCTCGGACGCGGGCCGGCCGATCAGTTTTCCCGCCTGACGCACCGCCGGCCGGCCGTGCTCCAGGTCGTGCACGATCTGGGTAGACGACAGGCCGGCGCGCCGACCTTTCTCTGTGTCCACCACGACTATCGTCCAGTGGGCGCCGACACGCACATCGGTCACAGGGCCATCGAGGCACGGTAGGGCGATGAGGCGGCTAAGCACGGAGCTCGACACGGAGGAAACGGAGGTCACGGAGCCTGACACGGATAGAGGAACGGAAGCCACGGAGCGCGACGCGGAGGGGGGAACGGAGGGCGCGGAGGGCGCGGGGGGATGAGCGGCGCGTTCGGCACGGAGCCAGTCGGGGATGAAGAGCCACTGATATTGAACGGGGTATTTGGCAGCTTGGGACGACGGGAAGACGCGGCGGGGGATCATGCGGCGCTCTCCGAAGTTGAGGAGCTGGCCCACCTGCAAGCCAGTGTGGTTGAGATAGGTCACGACCTGCCCCAGGTAGCGTCGAGAAAGGGACGAGAAGGCTTTGATCTCGACCACGACCTTCTCTTCGTAGATGAAATCGGGGATATAGTAGCCGACGAGCAGGCCGTTATCGTAGACTTCCAGCATTTTTTGCGCCTCGAAGACCAGGCCATCCTCGAGGCTCTGTGCCTCCAGGGCGCGTTGGTAGACCTCTTCCTTATGGCCCGGACCAAGACGACTGTGGACCTTCATCGCCGCCCCGATGATCCGATAGGTCAAGTCCTCGTGCGGCCCTTCGACCTTCTTGCTCATGTTATCCTCCTTCATGTCACGCCCGCATCGGTATGAGCTGAGCCCGTTCGAGCCATAGCTCGACACGGAACAAACGGATGCCACGGATGCCCGTCGCACGCGCTGGACAAGCTGTGCCTGCGCTTCGGTCGCAGTGTGTGTCCATCGCAAGTCAAAGCTCGACACGGAACACAC
>MNXL01000401.1:0-4709 GCA_001871755.1 Anaerolineae bacterium CG2_30_64_16 | reverse complement strand
TGTGTCCATCGCAAGTCAAAGCTCGACACGGAGCACACGGATGCCACGGATGCCCGCGCGCGCGTTGGACAAGCCGCGCCTGCGCTTCGGTCGCAGTGTGTGTCCATCGCAAGTCAAAGCTCGACACGGAGCACACGGATGCCACGGATGCCCGCGCGCGCGTTGGACAAGCCGTGCCTGCGCTTCAGCGCATTGTACTATCCGTGGCCTCCGCTCCCATCCGTGTCGGGCTCCGTGGCCTCCGCTCCCATCCGTGTCGTGCTCATCCCACCATACTCAACCCGATCCGTCCGCGCTCGCGGTCCACGCTGATGACGGTCACATCCACGATATCGCCGACCCCGACGACCTCGTGCGGGTTGCGGACGTAGCGTTTCGCCATCTTGCTGACGTGCACCAGGCCGTCCTGCTTGACGCCGATATCGACGAACGCGCCGAAATCGACGACGTTGCGCACCGTGCCCTTGAGCGCCATCCCCTCGCGCAGGTCGTCGATGGAGAGCACGTCCTGGCGCAGGACGACGGGCGGCAGGTCCTCGCGCGGATCGCGGCCGGGCCGGATCAGCGCATCGACGATGTCGCGCAGGGTAAGCACGCCGACGCCGAGGAGGGAGGCAGTGGTGGCCCAGACGTCGCTATTGTGGATTGCGAATTGCGAATTGCGGATTGCGGATTCCGAGTTGTGGCCGTCGCCGAGAGAGAGGCCGTTGGTTTCGCACCAGGTCCGCAGTCGATCCGGTAAATCCTTCATGCGCACGTTGAGCCCGGCCAGGTCGAGCAGCGCCCTGGCCGCGTCGTACGATTCCGGGTGGATGGTGGTGTTGTCCAACGGGTGCTTGCTGCCGGGCACGCGGAGGAAGCCCGCGGCCTGCTCGAATGCTTTCGGCCCCAACCCCTTGACCTGCTTCAGCCCGGCGCGCGACTGGAACGACCCGCTTTCGTCCCGCTGCGCGACGATGGCCGCGGCGACCCGCTTGCTGATGCCGGCCACGTAGCCGAGCAGCGCGGCGGACGCGGTGTTGACGTCCACGCCGACGTAGTTGACCACCGACTCGACCACCGCGTCAAGGGTGGCGGCCAGCTTCTTCTGGTCCACGTCGTGCTGATAGAGTCCCACGCCGATGCTCTTGGGATCGATCTTGACCAGCTCGGCCAGGGGATCCTGCAGCCGCCGGGCGATGGAGACCGCGCCGCGCATCGAGACGTCCAGGTCCGGGAACTCCGCGCGAGCCAGATCGGACGCGGAGTAGACCGACGCGCCCGCCTCGCTGACCATGACGTAGGCGAACCGCGAGACCTTTAGGGTCTCCGAGACCCTAAAGGTCTGGATCAACTCCGCCACCAGCGCCTCGGTCTCGCGGCTGGCGGCGCCGTTGCCGATGGCGATCACGTTGATCCGGTCCTGCTCGACCAATCCAGCCAACACCTTAAGCGACTTCTCCCGCTCGTTGCGCGGCTCGTGCGGATAGATGGTGGCGGTATGTAGGAGCTTGCCGGTGGGATCCACGGTCGCCACTTTGCAGCCGGTGCGGAAGCCGGGATCGATGCCCATGGCGGCCCGTTCGCGCAACGGCGGCTGGAGCAGCAGGTTGCGCAGGTTCGTGGCGAACACGTGGATGGCGTGGTCGTCGGCGTATTCGCTCAACTGGCCGCCGACTTCCCGCTCGACCGACGGCCGCAGCAGCCGCGCATAGCCGTCCTCGATCGCCAGGCGCACCTGTTCGGCGGCCTGGCTGCCCCGCGTCTTGATCCACCCACGCACGATGTCCGCGATGATGCGGCCGTCGGGCGTTTCCATGCGCACCTTGAGACTGCCATCTTCTGACCCGCGTTGCAGGGCCAGCCACTGGTGCGGCTGGATTGCGCGCAGCGGCGCCCGGAAATCGTGGTAGACGCGGTAGCGGCCTTCGGAATCTGCCTCCTCGTTCGCGCGCTGGCTGACGACCAGCCCGTCCGCGGCAAAGCGTTGGCGGGTGATCTGGCGCACGGCCGGATCGTCGCTCACCTGCTCGGCGATGATGTCGCGCGCGCCGGAGAGGGCAGATTCGGTATTGGGTATTTGGTCATTGAGGAACTGTGTGGCCAGGGCCTCCGGATCCAGCCCGGGGTCTTGCGCGAGGATGGCCTGGGCCAGCGGCTCCAGTCCGCGCTCTCGGGCCAGCGCGGCGCGGGTGTGGCGCCTGGGCTTGTAGGGCCGGTAGAGATCCTCCACGGCCTGGAGCGTGGTCGCGGCGGCCAGTTGCGCGGCCAGCTCCTCGGTCAGCGCGCCCTGCGAGTCGATCTCGGCGCGCACGGCCTCCCGGCGCTCGGCCAGCTTGCGCAGGTAATCCAGCCGCGCCTGGATGTCGCGAATCTGCACCTCGTCCAGTCCGCCGGTCATCTCCTTGCGGTAGCGCGCGATGAAGGGGATGGTGTTGCCGTCGTCCAGCAGGCGGATCGTCGCGGTGACCTGGGGAACGGGAAGCTTGAGTTCTACAGCGATGGGTTCAGGGATAGACGATGGGTTCAAGAGAAACCTCTGATTTGACGCGCGTTAAATCTTGATTTATACTATCTGCTAGAACCGGACTCGTAAGTCCTGGATCGGCTGCTCCGATGTAAGTCGGTGCTACTCCGTCGGTGACGCCCTGGCGCACCCGCCTGTCGCGACAGGCGCGCACGGTGAGAATCGGCCCTCAGGGTGAGCCGGTTTGTTTTATTTCAGGAGCAGAACTTCCTCCACGATCTTGGCTGCGATGAGGTCATGAAATGTCGCATCTCCTCGCTCATGCTTCCGAAAAATGCTCCACACGATAGCATCGGCAGCCTGTAAAGCGGCTTCTTGCTGCGAATCGGCGAATACTAACGACATCGCTACGTCTGGGCTTTTCATTCTTGCGAAAATGGCCTGCACCAACTTCTCTCGCAGCGACGCCTTGGTATATCGCCGATCCATGACAATGCTGGCCCGAGGATGATCAGCCAGCACTTGCTTGATTACTTCAGCGTATACCTGACGATACCAACTTTCTACATCCTCCGGTCGCCTGGCAGAATGCTTGTCCAGGACCACCGCGTAGATCTGGATATCCAGTTCGGCCAGACGTGTCAAGAAATCAGCAATGATCTTCGGTGGGGTGTGCCACGCCTTCAACTCAGGGATGTCCCGCAGTTTCTTGCCGAAAGACTTGCGCGTCCTCATTACTGCCCGACGCAGGGGCGTCAGCTCAGAGCAGACAATGCCGGCCACCACCAAATAACGCGAAGACTGGGGGCTGACACCTGTATCGCCCGCCTCGTCAAATACAGCCTGTGTGAGCGGAACCTGGATCAATGCACCTCGCTACAGCACAACACAAACGGCTCGACGCTGCCGCCGAGCCGCAGGACTCCAATGAAAAGCGAGCCGTTTAGCCACTGTCTCTGGGTTTCGCACTGCGCGAAATTCAAGACCCAGAAAGGAGTGTGCGCAGACGCCAAGATCAATGGCGCTCACCTCATCTGCTGCCCAGTCGTCCGGCATCGCGTCCCAATCCTGGCGCATGGCAGCCACCGAAAACCGGTAATCGTTGAGCGCCGGCGCATCGTCAGACCGAGCCAGCAAATCGAGGGCTTGGGTGATGAGTGCCTCTTCTGTCGTGCCGCGCCCGCGCCATTTGCCGTAACTTGGAGAATGTGGTGTTCGACAGCTGCAAATGAACTTCAACCGTAGCCATCGTCATATTGGGATCCCTCCCTTCTGCCAATCATTCATTACCCGACATTGGAAATCAGAAACCAGGTTTTTCACTCGCTAAGGCATTTTGGATGCTCCAAAATGCTCAAAAACCTGGTTTCTCTCTCACGTGTCGGGTAGTGAGTGCCAATCACATTGTAACCATTTCCCGCCGGGCAAGCAAATTCCAAAGCTTTCAGCCCAACTCTTCCAAATTCCGCTTGAAGGCGCCGACTCATCGGTCAGCTTGCTTTCGGACTCGATCTCGGCCTTCACTTACGTGCGGATAGGCCCGCCGCAACAGCAGCTATCCGTTTATCCGCTGCTATCCGTTGCCCGCTCCCTCCCGCAATAGCTTCTCCGCCTCATCCCAGCCCGGCCGGCGCGCCAAACAACACCTTACGACCGTCTGGACACGCGCGCCAGATTTCTTTCGGTGGTGGCTGCATAGGACGCACCGATCGCGCGATAGATGGTCAGGGCTTGTGTAAACCAACGTTGTGCCTCCGCCCATTTCTTCTGCGCCTCGGCGACCTCGCCCAAACTGTCCAGCACGTTTGCCTCACCGACGCGAGCGCCGATCTGCTGGTATGACGCCAAAGCAACATGGTATTCTCGTTCGGCCACCACATAGTCGCCAGCCCAACGTGCGACTTCGCCAAGAGCGAAACGCACGTTCGCTTCGCCCAGCCGGGCGCCCACCGCCCGGAACAGCCCCAACGCCGCCTCGTAGCGCGCCAGCGCCTCGTCATTCTGCTTCTGGAACGCCAGCACGTCCCCCTGCGCCCGCAGCACGTTCGCCTCGCCCAGCCGGTCGCCCACCGCCCGGTACAGCCCCAACGCCGCCGCGTAGCGCGCCAGCGCCTCGTCATTCTGCTTCTGGAACGCCAGCACGTCCCCCTGCGCCCGCAGCACGTTCGCCTCGCCCAGCCGGTCGCCCACCGCCCGGTACAGCCCCAACGCCGCCGCGTAGCGCGCCAGCGCCTCGTCATTCTGCTTCTGGAACGCCAGCACG
>MNXL01000347.1 GCA_001871755.1 Anaerolineae bacterium CG2_30_64_16 | reverse complement strand
GTATAATAGGGCCTGACCCACGAGATCCTTGCTTTTTGTGCAAGAATTCGGTGAGCAAGGTTGGCGCCTTCTTGGTTCCGGCTTGTAAGCGCAGCGGCCTTGTCCGGGTTAGGGCGGTGTCGTTTGAGCATTGACTTGAACTGGCAAATGATGATATTCTGAGCCAACGATAACCGAGGGGGACACGGCAGCGTTCGATGTGGGTTCTACACAGTCACTGGCAACCGCCTGAATCGCCCGCCGATCCGGGCGGGGTTTTGTTTTGGGCCGAGACGACCGATGCGCCTGAGCCGGCGACCAAACGCGGCCGCCGGCCCGCCAAGCCGCAACCCGCAACGGCGCGGGCAGCGGCGCATCCGTTCTGCGCGTCCGCGGATATCGTGCGCGGCATTCTCGCCGCGTTAGGCTATCGCGGCGGCGACACGCCGGCCCAGGCGGTCCTTTCGCTACCCTCGACGCGCTATGGCCCGCAGCCATCCCCCCAGTTGTATCACGACTGGTCGTTGGAGGATCCCGGCGATCCCTATCTCGCGCCATGGCAGATCGACGGTCTGCGCCTGCCCAGCGCGGATGCATTCCCCATCCTGACATACCTGCCGGCGCCCGCGGACGCGCCGGCCGGGCTGGCGATCGGCACGGACAGCCGCTACTGGGTCACGGTCGCCTCCCTGGTCCTGGAAGCGCTTGCCGGCCAGAAGCTGGTGCCGGTGCTGGTGCAGGCCGACCCCAAGGGCAAGACCTATCACGCGCGCTGGCTGGCCGTGCTGGACGGGCCGCAGGATGCGCCGCGGCTGGCTCGCCTCGAAGCGGCCATACCGCCCCTCTGCCGGGCTCAGGCCAGCCGGGACGGCGCGCACCCATCACCCAGGGCGCTGGTGGGGAGCTTCATCAAGACCGCGGCCGATGCGTTAGCCCGCGGGTGGACCGCTGCACAGATGCCGGTCTTCGCCCGCGGGGAGGATGGCGTGCCGCAGCGCTGGCTGCGCGCCCTGTTCGGCAGCGACCCGGCCGTCGCGGCGACCGCGGATCAGCTCAGGATGCTGGACCGCAGCATCGCGGCGTGGCTGCGCAACCTCCAGGTCGCGGGCACGGGCGATTTCCGCGTCGCGTTTCGGCTGGCGCCGCCCGAACAAGGTGGGACGGATGGCGACGCGACCCACTGGGGCCTGCATTACCTGCTTCAGGCGCGTCACGACCCCAGCCTGCTGGTGCCCGCCAGGGAGATCTGGGATACGCGCGGCGACGTGCTGCGCAGCCTGGGCCGCGGGGTGGACCGGCCGCAGGAACGGCTGCTGGCCGCGCTGGGCTACGCCGGCCGCCTCTGCGAGCCGATCCGGCAGAGCCTGCGCGCGGCGCGGCCCGAGCAGATTGCCCTGAGCAGCGACGAGGCGTTCGGCTTCCTGCGCGACACCGCGCCTCTCCTGGAGCAGAGCGGTTTCGGTGTGCTGGTGCCGCCCTGGTGGAATCAACGCGGCGCCCGGTTGGGCATGCGGCTGCGGGTCAAGCCGAAGAGCAAGGCCGAGGCGCCGGCGGCCGCGGGCCGGCTCAGCTTCGACCAGTTGGTGGCGTATCGCTGGGAGCTTTCGGTGGGTGACACCACGCTGACGCCGGAGGAGTTCGCCGCGCTGGTCGCGCTGAAGACGCCGCTGGTGCAGATTCGCGGCCAGTGGGTGCAGTTGGACCCGGCGCAGGTCGAGGCCGCGCTGCGGTTCTGGAAATCGCAGGAGCAGGTCGGGGATGTCAGCCTGTTGGGCGCGTTGCAGATGGGGCTGGGCACGGAAGATGCGGTGGCCGGGTTGCCCGTGGATGACGTCGTGTTCGAGGACTGGCTGGACGACTGGCTGCGCCAGTTCACCGCGCGGGAGAAGCTGGCGGAGTTGCCTCAACCGGCCGGCCTCCACGGGCAACTGCGCCCGTATCAGCGCTACGGTTTCTCCTGGCTGGCGTTCTTGCGCCGCTATGGGCTGGGCGCGTGCCTGGCCGACGACATGGGGCTGGGCAAGACGATCGAGACCATCGCCCTGCTTCTGCGGGACAAGGAGCAAGCGGTCGCGGACAAACCGGTTCTGCTGATCTGCCCTACTTCGGTGGTGGGCAACTGGCGCCGGGAGATCGAGCGCTTCGCGCCTGTCCTGTCCGTGCACACACACCAGGGCAACGGCCGCTTGCAGGGCGAGGACTTTGCGGTCGAGGCGGCGCGGAACGATCTCGTGGTTACCAGTTACGCCCTGGCCCGCCGCGACGCGGAAACCCTGAACGCGGTGCCCTGGCGCGGAGTGGTGCTGGACGAGGCGCAGAACATCAAGAATCCGGCCGCCAAACAGACGCAGGCGATCCGCAAGCTGCCCGCCGACTTTCGCATCGCGCTCACTGGCACCCCCGTGGAGAACCGGCTTTCTGAGTTGTGGTCGATCATGCACTTCCTGAACCCCGGCTACCTGGGCTCGCGGGAGAAGTTCAGGAAGAATTTCGCCATCCCCGTGGAGCGCTACGCAGACCAGGCCGCCGCGACGCGGCTCAAGACGTTGATCGGCCCCTTCATCCTGCGCCGGGTCAAGACCGACCCGCGGGTGATCCAGGACCTCCCGGACAAGCTGGAGATGAAGGTCTACTGCAACCTGACCGAGGAGCAGGCCAGCCTGTACGAGGCCACCGTGCGGGACGCGCTGGCGCAGGTCGAGTCGGCCGAGGGGCTGGACCGCCGGGGGCAGATCCTGGCGATGCTGATGAAGCTCAAGCAGGTGTGCAACCACCCCGCGCAGTTCCTGCATCAGGCCGGCGCGTTGCGGGAAGCGGGCGTTGGTGGCTCGGATCCGAGCCGCCCGCATCCGGGCAGCGGTGATCGGGGCGCCAGTGGCGGCCAGGGGCTTTCGGCCCAGCAGTGGGCCGGCCGTAGCGGCAAGCTCGACCGGCTGACCGAGATGCTGGAGGAAGTGGTCGCGGCCGGGGACCAGGCGCTGGTCTTCTCCCAGTTCGCGGAGATGGGCGGGGTCCTGCAAAGCTACCTGCAGGGCGCGCTCAACCGGCCGGTGCTCTTCTTGCATGGTGGCACACCGGCAGCCAAACGGGATCAGATGGTCGCCCGGTTCCAGAGCGCGGACGGCCCGCCGATCTTCGTGCTGTCGCTCAAGGCGGGCGGCACCGGCCTCAACCTGATGCGCGCCAACCACGTCTTTCACTTCGACCGCTGGTGGAACCCGGCCGTGGAGGATCAGGCCACCGACCGGGCGTTCCGCATCGGCCAGACGCGCAACGTGCAGGTACACAAGTTCGTCACGCTGGGCACGCTGGAGGAGATGATCGACGACATGATCGAGAGCAAGCGCGCACTGGCCCAGGCCGTGGTGGGCAGTGGCGAGAATTGGCTGACGGAGCTATCGACCGACGAGCTGCGCCAGTTGGTCACCCTGCGCCGCGAGCACGTCGCGTAGTACGTATCCTCTTCGCTCGGGCCGGTCTCCTGACCGTGCCCGCTCTGGCGAG
Source organism: Anaerolineae bacterium CG2_30_64_16 (assembly GCA_001871755.1). GTDB lineage: Bacteria > Chloroflexota > Anaerolineae > CG2-30-64-16 > CG2-30-64-16 > CG2-30-64-16. The sequence goes on along the minus strand of MNXL01000347.1, from coordinate 2,738 downwards.
GCTTCCGGTGGCTCGGTCGGGAGACCGGCCACAGCTAGCGAGAAAAGTCAGTGGCACAAGGTCCGTGACCGGGCCACAGCCACCGCGGATTATCAAGAGCATGAGCCGACGATATCGCTACTATTACGAATACTTCGAGCCCACACGGCCGATCGAGACGGACGAGGGGCTCAAGGCGCGCAGCCAGCACGGCAAGTTCGCCAAGAACTGGTGGGCCGAGCGCTGGATCACCGCGCTGGAAGGGCTGGTGGACGCGGGCCGGCTGCGGCGTGGCCGGAGCTATGCGCGCTCCGGGCAGGTGCTCTCGATCGAGGAGAAAAAGGGCACGGTTGCCGCGCGCGTGCAAGGTTCGCGGGCCAGACCGTACAAGATCAGTATCCAACTCCAACCCTTGACCGACGCGCAGTGGGAGCGGGTCATCGACGAGATGGCCGGCCAGGCGATCTTCGCCGCGCAACTGCTGGCCGGCGAGATGCCGCCCGACATCGAGCAGGCGTTCGAGGCGGCCGGCGTCAGCCTTTTCCCGGAAACCGGCGACGACCTGGTCACCGATTGCTCCTGCCCTGACTGGGCCAACCCGTGTAAACACGTCGCGGCCACGCACTACATCCTGGGGGAACAGTTCGACGAAGATCCGTTCATGATCTTCCGGCTGCGCGGCCGCACCCAGGAGCAGATCCTCCAGGCGTTGCGCGCGCGCCGCGCTGGGGACGCCGCGGATGCGGAGGAGGCCGAACCGCCCGAGGTCGTCGTCCCGCTCGACGAGCTGCTGGAGACCTTCTGGCAGGGGGCCGAGCCGCTGGAGCCGTTCCCGACCGCGATCAAGCCGCCCGCGGTGCCGCTGCCGCTGCTCAAGCGGCTGGGTCCGCCGGCCTTTTTCCCGGATCGCGATCTGGCCGCCCTGCTGGCGCCGGCCTATCAGGCGCTCACGGACGCGGCTTTGGCCCAGGCGTACGAAGCCAACGGCGATGCCGAGACCCCCTGATGTATACTTGACAAGGTGACAAGGTGACAAGGTGATGCCGATGCGGGCATCGTCTCGATGCACAGCATCGGACGACTTCACTTTATGACCGTGGCGAGTATAGGTATCCTCTCAAAAAGGCGGGGCCAAATCTGCTCAAGCCGAGTCCGTGACTCGGCGGCGAGTCCGTGACTCGGCGGGCAAGCGGCGGATCACGGATCCGCCTTGAGCTGCCCCTACCTGTTGAGAAGATACCGGCGAACGTATCTTCTCAAAAAGGCGGGGCCAAATCTGCTCAAGCCGAGTCCGTGACTCGGCGGGCGAGCGGCGGATCACGGATCCGCCTTGAGCTGCCCCGGACTATGGAGAAGATACCGACGAACGACCGATTCATACGATTCAAGGGGGTGTCGCGATGCGAGAATTGACGATCGCCCTGGCGCAGACCGCGCCGGTGCTGAATGATAACGAGGAGAACCTGCGCCGGATCGCGGCTTTCATCCAGCGCGTGTGCAGCGAACAGCCGACCAGGCTGATCGTTTTCCCGGAGCTGGCTGTGTCGGGCTACGAATGCGGGCTCAACTTCACGCGGCTGGCCGAGCGGGTGACGGGGCACGCGGTCTCGTTTCTGGCCGGCAAGGCCGCCGAGTTCGGCGTCTACATCGTCTTCGGCATGCCGATCAAGGAGCGGGTGGAGAGCATCCTCTTCAACGCCGCGATCGTGATCGGGCCGGACGGCGAGGTGTTAGGGGATTACCGTAAGCTGCACCTGCGCGGGGAGGAGCGGTTGGCGTTCCGGCCGGGCTACCGGCTGCCGCTGTTCGAGACCGAATTCGGGCCGTTGGGCGTGATGATCGGCTGGGACCTGGCGTTTCCTGAGGTGGCGCGCAGCCTGACGCTGGACGGCGCCGAGTTGATCGTGATTTGTGCGGCGTGGGAAGCGGCACACATGGAGGAGTGGCGGGCGTATACCGTAGCTCGGGCGTGCGAAAACGCAGTCTACATCGCCGCGGCCAACCGGGTGGGCGAGGAGCCCAGCTACAGCTTCGGCGGCGAGTCCGCGCTGATCGGGCCGCAGGGCCAGGTGCACACCGCGCTGGATGAGGCGGTCGAGGGCTACGCAGTGGCCACCGTCGACCTGGACGAGGTCCGACACGTACGAGAGGAGCAGCAGATCATCCAGTGCCGCCAACCGGCCGCGTATCGAGCCTTGGTGCGGAAGTACTGAGACTTGAGACTACTCCTCCGGGAGCCACATCACGGTTACCAGTGGCTCGACAGCCTTGAACTGGCGTAGCTATCCAGGACGCAGGCTGGCGGGTTCTCACTCATGAACGCGGTTTGTCTTGACGTCTTCGCGAGCGCGTTCATCTGCGCGTTCTGCCAGCAGCGCTTGTGTGAGCGAGACGCCGTCGGCGTACTTGCCGTAGGTCACGCGGATGATCCCATCGAGCCGATCTGGCGAAGGACGACGAGCCTGAGCCGCCAGCAGAGAGCGGATTTGCTGGTAGATCTCCGGAGTGAGTTCGATTGCATTGCCTTGTGGCGTGATCAAACGGGCCAGCTGAACCATGCGCACCTCCTTGTAAGACCAGTTTCAGTATAGCATAGCGCGGCCTCCGGCCGCAACCGAACCTATCACCACAAAGGCACAAAAACACGAAGGTCTCAAAGGCTTTGTGTCTTGGTGTCTTCGTGGTAAGGAAGATTCTCGCGATCAACGCAAATGTCGCGGGGTAATACTATACTGCGTAAGACGCACATGTCCGCAAGA
>MNXL01000263.1 GCA_001871755.1 Anaerolineae bacterium CG2_30_64_16 | reverse complement strand
CGCAAGCCCTTAGCGGGAATCCAGCGGCGTTGCCAGCGGGAACCTGGATGCCCGATAGAAGCATTCGGGCATGACGGCTGAGCAGTTACATGACTTGAACAACTTGCTCCGGCCGCGCGTCTCCGGTTCGGCGGGCGCGGTCGTGCTCGTGGCGGCCGGCGAAGTGCTCCTCCGCATAGCGGGCGCTGTGGCGCTTGGATGCGCTCTTCGGTGCGGTCCTTGAGCGCGTCGGGGATTTCCGTCCCGCGGCAATCGAGCGCGAAGCCCCGTTGTTTGCGTGGCGTGTTGGCCTCCTGTCATTTGTTGACTCAACCGCTATCTGCCCAAGGATACCTTGAGCGAATGTATTCCCACCACAACGCCATCTCTGGCCGCCGGTGTTTTGCCCAGTCACCGAACAGTTGCTCCGTGCTTACGCTGATGAATCTCCCCGGTGGTTGCACGAGGCTCTTCCACACGGCGACTGCCGTTTCGCCGACCTGCTTGAGAGCTGGCGATGTAACTTTGTGAAAGTCGGTATTGCGGGCCGGCGCGACGTGAAGCACACTGACGATTTCGGCATCCAGTTCGCACGCTCGTTCCATTTCGTGAGCCAGAAACTGCTGGCGCATGAACTGGTAGAATGGCTCGTAGAAGAGCGCCTCAAACGGCTGTTCTTTCTCTCGAACAGCACGGCAGCATCGGCGCTGGTGAAGTTTGCACCGCGCGTGCGTTGACCGTTGCGGGAGATCTTTTCGCCCAGGTAGTTTTCTTTGCCGATCCATTCGAAGGCAACGTACTGGTTGCCTTCGATGACGAGCATTCGGCGGAGATCATGGAAGATTGGGCGCAGGAGCAGCGCCAGCGCGGCGGGCTTGTGCGCGAAGGGGAACAGGAAGTTCACGCAACACACCTGAGAATCGCACAGGTGATTGCTGGGCTTTCCATCCTGCCCATCGTGCCATTTGATCTTGTTGGCCGCGAAATAGTCCGGCGCGGCCTGGCGGATCTCGGGGAAGAGATTTTCTTCGGCTTGTTCGAGCGGCAGGCAGAACGGCCGCGGCTTGCCTCTGTATGCGCCGGTGGCTCGTGCAGCCTGTGAGAAGAGCGGCGATTCCGATTTGGACGCGGCTTGATGCACCTTTTCGGCTTCAAGGAATTTGCCCATGGTTCTTGTCCTGCGCTGGCATGAACATTCCAACCCGCAACTCTCAATACCCCGTCGTCAGCGTCCGATGATACAGCTTCACGCCCGGCCCTTGCTCCCGCCCGGCGAACCACAGCCAAGGACCCAGATGCGACGCGCTGATTTCCGGCAGCCGAGGCGTCAATGCGCGACGCATCAGCTCCGCGGCCCAGATGGTGGCTATCCGAATCTCGACCTCGCGGCGGTCGCCGGCTTCGACCGAGCCCAGATGCGCTGTTGCTGCCCTCATGCCTGGTCAAAATCCTGCCGGGCAATGCCCACTAACGCAGAATCCAGGACGGCAACTTCGCCCCAATCTCCTTCGCGCGATGATACGGAGAAGGATGGTTTCAGCCACCACCCTGGTCAGCAGCGAAAGTGAGGTTGTCCGATGCCCGCATCGGCGTCACCTTGTCACCTTGTCAAGTATAGCACGTTCGTCGCCTGATGACAACGCGGCAAACACGCCTCTTTTGCTCCCCCGGCCAGGATGACGTATCATATACCGGTCTGGAAAACCCAGCAGCTTTCTTGGGGGAAACGGGCTGCGGGCTGCGTGAGATATGAGACGTGAGACTGAAAGGAGACGAACGATGCGCAAGCTGGCTACGATTCAAACGATCAAAGAGTTGGAGCCGATCCCGAACGCCGACCGCATTCTGCTGGCGCGCTTTGCGGACGTCGGCTGGCAATGCGTGGTGGCCAAAGACGACAATTTCTCCGTCGGCGACTACGCCGTGTTCCTGGAAGTGGACAGCCTGGTGGACATCACCCAGCCGCGTTTCGCGTTCATGGCGAACTACAAGGGCCGCGTGCGCACCATCCGGCTGCGCGGCGTGCTGTCGCAAGGGCTGGCGTTGCCGTTGACCAGGTTCCCCGAGCTGGTCGGGGCGGCCCTGGCCAGCGGCCTGGACGTGACGGCCGTGCTCGGCATCCAGCAATACGTGCCACCCGAGCCGGTCTCGGTCGGCGGGGATGCGCTCGGCAATTTCCCTGCGTTCATCCCCAAGACCGACGAGTCGCGCGTCCAGGCGTACCCCGGCGTGCTCGATGAATTGTACGGCATGGCGGCGGTCGCCACGGTCAAGTGCGATGGCTCGAGCGGCACTGCCTACACCTACGCGGGGCATTTCGGCGTCTGCTCGCGCAACCTGGAGCTGAAGGAGACCCCCATGAACGCCTTCTGGAAGGTGGTGCGCAAGTACGACCTGGCGGCGCGCCTGCCGGAAGGCTACGCCGTGCAGTTCGAGGCGTGCGGCGAGGGGATCCAGAAAAATCGGTTGGGCCTGAAGGGGGTGGACGGCTTCGTGTTCAACGTGTGGCGCATTGCCGAAGGACGCTATCTCGACCACGCGGGAACGCGGGCGTTTGCCGAGTCGTTGGGGATGCCGGTCGTGCCGGAAGCCCGCCGGTGGGACAGCTTCGCCGCGCCCCTGGCCGATCTGCTCGAGCTGGCCCAGGGGGTCTACGCGGGTACCCGAAACCAGCGCGAGGGGATCGTCATCCGGCCGGTGCAGGAGCGCTACTCCCCAACCCTCGGCGGCCGGCTGAGCTTCAAGGTGCTCAACAACCTCTACTTGCTGGCAGAGGAGTAATTGCTTCTCTGGGCTGGACGCTGCATCGGTAAAGCTACGCGCTGCTTATCGTGCAGGGTGAGAGTAGCCAGTCCACCTCAATACGCCGTCGTCAGCGTCCGGTGATGGCTTCCAACCACTGATGGCGCCCGGCAAGCAATGGAGGTCAGCTTCCCTGGCATCAGCCGGCAGCAGCGTCCGCTTCCCCGGTCAGCCGCCCCTCCCGCCAGGGGCCACCCGGCGGCCAGTGCTTCTCAAATGGTCGGTCGTTGGCCACAGCCAACAAGGGGAGCACGAGGAAGGTCTCTAGCGTCACAATGATGTGCAAGAGTGGGGGGGGTCCCTCGTTGAGACGATTTCTTCTCAAGAAAGCTTCCCACTGAGTGGTCTTGTCGGGGAGCTTTCCGAACTCTGGCGTCAATGCAATGGGGACGCCATCTGGTATTTCGTTCTGTCGACGGTTGAAGGTGGCGCTGATCGCCCGGGCCAGGACAACTCCGTCAAATGCAAACAACCGCGCCAGGGTCCAGAGATCGTAGAAGTCCTTCATGCGGCTGTTCAGCTCGCCCAGCGCGACCAGGGCTTCCAGCTTTTCTGCCACCACCGTGTCTCTGGGGTATGCGCGCAAATGAGGAGAAGGGAAATCAAGCAGGGTGGGATAGACGATGTCCATGGCCGACGGGGTCACAGCGTCGCCAAAGCCGATATCTACCTGAATGGAGATGCGCGCCGTGTCTAGCCAGGCGAGCATTTGTGCTCGATACCCTCCATAGCGCTGCGTCTCTCGGATTTCTCGCACGCTGATGCTGTCTGGATCGAAGATTAGCCCGTCAGGCTCTACGTCGACGCGACAAAGCTCGGCGAAGATCAGCCTGATCGCGTCCCGTTCAAGCGTGCCAGATCCCAGCAGATCCAGGTCGCGGGTGGGACGATGTGGTTGTCCAGTCCAGATAGTGAATAGGACCGCACCCTTGAGAACGAACTGGTCGGCGTAGGACGATTTCGCCAGGCGATAGAGCAGGCGCTCGATGACATACTGATTGAGTATCGCGGAAAAGTCCTCCTTGCGTTGTCGGCTGAGGTTCAGCAGACGCTGGCGAACCGAGGCGGGCAGGTTGACGACTGGCCGGGCCATTACAGCAAAGCCTCCAGATAAGGACGCATCACACTTCTGACCCTGCAGATGCCTCCATAGGTCCACAGATCATCTGCGCCGCACTTGCGCTGGTCCAGGCAATCTCGTAGTGCCTCAATGGCCACATCCCGGCCAATCTTGTTCCGATACTTGAAACAGTCGGCGACCGTTTTCGCCGGGCCGTAAATCCTGACCGGTACGCCCTCAATGTCGTGCACCTCGATGTCTGCATAGAAGGCGCGGCCTGAGAAGCGCACGATGCGCAGGGGTACGTCGCTCATTGTTGGCCGCCAGGCTTTGTTTTCGATCGCCATCCAGACCTCGAACGGCGCTTGGGTGGTGAGTTCGTGGAAGCGGAGGGCAGATACCAAACAGATCACGCCGTTGGGCACGCGCTTTGCTGCCTCGGCCAGCGAGTGATGTTCGCTGATCGGCGCGTCGGGCAGCATATAGAGGCCGCGGGCAACACGAACCAGCAACCCCTGTTCCGACAGGCGGCGCAGATATTCGCGCGGGATGCCATGGGGATCCAGGTCCCTGGGCCGCAGTACGCCGGCCTGCTTCACGATTTCCAATATCCCTTCGATGCGCTCTCGGCTCATTGGGCACCATGTCCGTTGCGAATCCTCGGTATTTACGATCTTTCTACCGAGGTATTGTAACATGGGTGGGTTGATCTGTCTAGTACACGTGGGCATAAATTCCTCCACGATTCCTGCTCCCCGCCGGTCACGGACCGGCGGGCGGTTGTCCACCTGACGCCGCCGGGTCACGGACCCGGCGGGAGCAATCGGAACCCCATAGATATTTACGCCGTCGTGTACTAGCCCTCGCGGGGGCTGGCTGACTCTCGTGTGCCGGCTCAATACGCGGTCGTCAGCGTCCGGTGATACGGCCTCACCTCCGGCCCTTGCTCCCGACCGGCAAACCAGAGCCAATAATCGATATGCAGCGCGGTGATCTCCGGCAGCCGAGGCGTCAATGCGCGGCGCATCAGCTCCGCGGCCCAGACGGTGGCTATCCGAATCTCGACCTCGCGGCGGTCACCGGCCGGGATGAGGGTCTGGCTGTCCACCGTTGCGGCCAATGCGGCGTCGTAGACCAGGATGCCCAGCCGGCGCAACGCCTGGGGCAGCTTGTAGTCCGCAAAGACGGTGAGCTGGTCGGTCCGGGCCAGCGCGCCCCAGCCCTGCCCGCCGAACGCCTCGAACAGCATGGCCGCGGCCAGTTGGCCGCGCTTGTAAAAGGGGATAGTTCGCCCGGCGAAAGTACGCGTATCGTCGAACGAGGGGAAGTCCTCGACCAGGCCGCGCACCAACGCCAGCGCATCGCCGCCCGTCGAAAAGATGACCCTGGTCAAACTATTTCCAAACCTTTGCGCGACCGTTTCGCCAAGGCCGCGCCAGATCGCCAGGCGTTCGGGCATCAGGTGCAGCGCACCCCGCCCGCGCAGGATCTGCCTGAACTCTTTTTCGGATAGTCGTGACAGGTATGCGCCGTCCAGCAGTGGAATGCCGTCGGCCAACGCCCGGTGGATCGCTGCCAGCATGGCCATCGATCCGCCCCACCACTGCCCCGCAAACTCGATCTCCCACGGCGGATCGCCCCAGTAGCAGAAGTTGACCGCGTTGAAGAGCAGGATCTGCCCGGCCAACGCGTCCGGGTCCGCGCCGTAGAAGGTCGGGAAGTCCCAGGTGGGCAACCTCACGTCAGCGAGTCGGATGTTGGCGCAGACTTCGGCCAACCGCATCTCGTCGATCCGCACGTGCTGACAGCGCGGCGCCGCTTCAGCCACCGCCTCGAGCACCCCCAGGGTCACCGGGTGACACGGTGACTCTGCTGATTCGCTGCTTCGCCCATCTGCCATTTGCCATCTGCCATCTGCCATCTGCCATCTGCCATCTGCCATCTGCCATTTGCCATCTGCCATCTGCCATTTGCCATCTGCCATTTGCCATCTGCCATTTGCCATCTGCCATCTGCCATTTGCCATTTGCCATCTGCCAT
>MNXL01000287.1 GCA_001871755.1 Anaerolineae bacterium CG2_30_64_16 | reverse complement strand
CCGCCGCGCCGCCCACGCCGGCCCGCCGAACGCCGCGGCCTCGGCTTCGGGGAGGCTGCCCCAGGTGAGCCCGGCCGGCGCGGTTGCGGGCCGGCCGGCCAACCCAACCTCCGGCACGGGCGCGTGCTCGATCAGCGCGGCCCGCACGGTGCGTTGCACCGCACTGAAGACCGCGTGATTGTCTCGGAAACGCACCTCCGCCTTGGTGGGGTGCACGTTGACATCCACATCCTCCGGCGGCATCTCGATGAAGATCAGCGCGACCGGGCTGCGGCCCGCCGGTAACAGCGTGTGATAGGCCTGGATCACGGCATAGGCCACCGACGGATCCTGGAACCAGCGTCGGTTGATGAACAGGCTGATGTAGCCGCGGTTGGAGCGGTGTAACGCAGGCGCGCTGGTGTAGCCAGTGACCCCGATTTCGGATTTCGGATTTCGGATTTCGGATTGTGTGAACACTTCGTCGCTTGCGCTACTTCCCAATTTACCACTTTCCCAATCTACCACTTTCCCGACTTCGAGCATCTGCCGCGCCATCTCCAGCCCATACACCTTGACCACCACGTCGTACAGCTTGCCGCTGCCGGTGGATTGGAAGATCAGTTTGCCGTCGCTGACCAGGTTGAAGCGGCGCTCGGGATAGGCCAGCGCATAGCGGGTAACGATCTGCTGGATGTGGCCGGCCTCGGTGGCCGCCCGTTTCAGAAACTTGAGCCGGGCCGGGACGTTGGCGAAGAGCTGCTCCACAGACACGACCGTGCCGGGCGGCGTGCCCTTGGGCTCCCGCGTAACTTCGCGCCCTTCGGCCATCCGCAGCAGCGTGCCGACCTCCTCATCCCGGGCGCGCGTCAGCAGGGTGACCTGGGCGACCGATGCGATGCTGGCCAGCGCCTCGCCGCGGAAGCCCAGGGTCGTGAGGTGCGTCAAGTCGTCGGCCGAGACGATCTTGCTGGTGGCGTGCCGCTGAAAGGCCAGCCCTGTCTCGCCGGCCGGGATGCCGCAACCATCGTCCTGGACGCGCATCAGCCGCCGGCCGCCCTCGCGGGCCTCCACGCGGATGTCGGTGGCGCCTGCGTCCAGGCTGTTCTCGATCAATTCCTTGATCACTGACGCCGGGCGTTCGACCACCTCGCCGGCCGCGATCTGGTTGGCAACTTGGGGGGCTAGAATTCGGATTGGCATGGCGGGATTGTATCATAAAGATTGGTAGATTGGTAGTTAGTAGATTGGTAGATTGGTGGATTGGTGGATTGGTAGAGTGGTGGATTGGTGGATTGGTAGATTGGTAGAGTGGTAGAGTGGCTTTCGGACGTATCTTCTCAATTCTTCGGGGAATCGCTCGCTGTGGCCGGTCTCCTGACCGAGCCACCGTGGCTCGGTCAGGAGACCGGCCACAGCCACCCCGGATTATTGAGAGGATACTTTCGGACTCCCAATGTACCGATTTACCAATGTCCCAATGTACCCACTTACCAATGTACCAATTTACCAATCCTTCAATTCACCAATGTACCGCCCCCGCGCTTGACGAGTTTTGCACAAGTATTGAACGATGATTGACAAACGCGCGCAAATCCGCTATACTGAAATATGGTCAGTTACTGACCGTTGGTCAGTTTTCCCTTCACAATCGCCAACGTCGCCGTCATCCGCCGAGTCATGCCAACGGAGTGAACCAGTGGCAACCGCTGATCGCCGGGAGCAGGATCGGGCTCGCCGCAAACAGGAGATCCTGTTGGCGGCGCGGGCGGTGTTCGTCCAGGTCGGGTTCCGCCGGGCCACTGTGGACGCGGTCGCGCGCCGCGCGGAGGTCGGCAAGGGTACCATCTACCTCTATTTCGAAAATAAAGAAGCGATCCTGGCAGAGTTGTTGTTGCAGGCGTTGGGCGAGCTGGCCGGGCAACTGCAGGCAGCCAGCGACAGTTGTCCCGTGCTGCACCCGGACCAGCGGCTGCGCGCCCTGGCCGACGCCTACCTGGCGTTTGTCCAAAACGCGCCCGACTACTTCTGGCTGCTGAACGCGTTCGACCGCGGCGATTTCCAGCAGGGCATCTCGCCGCAGCGGCGGGAGCAACTGTTCGCCGTCAGCCATCACACGTTGGAGTTGGTCCGCCAGGCGATCGCCGACGGCATGGCGCTGGAGATGTTTGCGCCGGGCGATGCGTGGCTGGCTGCCGGCGTGCTATGGGCCGCGCTCAACGGCGCGCTGGCGCTGATGGCCAACCCGATCCGGCGCACCCTCGTGGCGACCGACCTGCCCACCTTCTATCACGCGACAGTGGAGGCATTCTTGAGGGGGCTGAGGCGGGAGGTATGAGGCGCAGATCCCCCGCTCACTTTCAGGCCGCCAACGCCAGAGATGGCTTTTCCACAGAAGTAATGGTGCCTAACCCCCGAAATTCCTGTTTTTTGTGCAAGGATTTTGGGAGTGGCGGCTGTCGTCTTTTTGGTTCCGGCTTGTCCGGGTTAGGGATGGCTTCTGCGAGCGGGGGGTGTATGTCGAGACCTTCAGGATTTGGTTGACCGGCGGTGAGGTGATGATGTCAATGACTGTATCCTGCCAGTCCGCCTCCAATTCCTGCAGGCCGCTTAGTGGAAAGCTGCGCGGTCCCAACCTGGTCAATTGGATCAACACTGAAAAATCCATCAGCGTCAAGCCGACAGCTCGCTTCTCAGCACGATTGAAGCGCAGCAGGATGTTGTCGTTCAACTCGACAGCAGTCGTTGCCTTCTCGCCGGGCGAAAAGGCGATATACAGCACATCGACATCTTTGTCGTAGGAGTAGATTGGTGGGCTGTTCATAGTCTATCACCATCGGTGACAAGATTATACATCGAAAGGCCGATTGCTTCAACTGGCAAATCTATGCAACACGCAATACGCAACACGCAATATGCTTTACTCGTCACCCATCACAGGAGGTCTGACCCATGAAAGAAATCGTGATCACCAACCCGCTACGGACCCCGAACGGCAGTTTCGGGGGCGCATTCAAGACGATCCCTGCGTACGATCTGGCCAAGATCGTGATGCAGCGGGTCATCGCGGACGCCGGCATCGACGCCGGCGAGCTCGACGAAGTCATCTTCGGCAACATCGGCCAGCCATCGGAGGCGGCCAACATCGCCCGCGTCAGCGCGCTCTACGCGGGGATTCCCGAACACGTGCCGGCCTACACTGTCCAGCGGAACTGCGCGTCGGCCATGCAGGCGATTTCCAACGCGTACGCCGCCATCCAGGTGGGGGATGGGGAGTTGTACCTGGTGGGCGGCACGGAGAACATGAGCCTGATCCCGTACGTGATCAAGGGCGCGCGCTGGGGGCTGAAGCTGCGCCCCAGCGAGCTCACCGACGCGTTGTGGGAGGGACTCACCGACCCGACGTGCAACCTGATCATGGGCGCCACAGCCGAGAACCTGGCCGAGCAGTACGGCATCAGCCGCGAGGAGCAGGACAAGTACGCGGTGCAGAGCCACAAGAAGGCGTTCATGGCGACGCGCATGGGCAAGTTCCGCGATGAGATCGTGCCGGTGGAGGTGGTCAAGAAGGTGGCCGGCCAGGAGGTCGCCAAGGAGATGATCACCCAGGACGAGAGCATCAACGCCGGCCTGACGGTGCAGAAGGCGGCGCTCTACCCCACGGTCTTCAAGAAGAACGGGACGGTGACCCCGGCCAACGCGTGCCCGATGAACGACGGCGCGGCGGCCATGTTGGTGACCACCGCGGAGCGGGCCGAGAAGCTGGGGCTGACGCCGGTGGCGCGTATCGTGTCCTACGGATACACCGCCGTGAGCCCGGCCTACATGGGGATCGGGCCGGCGACCGCGTTGCCCAAGGCGCTGGCGCGGGCGGGCCTGAAGTACGATCAGCTCGACCTGGTGGAGCTCAATGAAGCGTTTGCGGCTCAGGCGCTGGCCGTGGCCGCGCGCATGACGCAGGAGGGGCATGGCTGGGATTGGGAGAAGACCAACGTCAACGGCGGTGCGATTGCTCTGGGCCACCCGGTCGGCCAGTCCGGCTCGCGGCTCGTGGTGACCTTGCTACACGAGATGAAACGCCGCGGCAGCCGCTACGGTGCGGCGACCCTGTGCGTGGGTGGCGGCCAGGGCAGCGCGATGATCGTCGAGAGATTGTAGATTGCGGATTGCAGATTTGGAAAGCGCAGGTCAATCCGCAATCCGAAATTCCAAATTCGCAATTGAAAGGAGACAACCATGTACATCTTCAAAGCCGGCGTCGTCGGGGCCGGCACGATGGGGGGTGAGATCGACCAGGTGATCAGTTACAGCGGCTTGCCGGTCGTGTTGAAAGACATCGACCCGGCCATGTTGGACAGAGGCATGGCGACCGTCCGCAAGATCTATCAGGGGCGGGTTGACAAGGGCAAGATGAGCGCCACCGAGATGGACAGCAAGATGTCGCTCATCGAACCGACGCTGAGCTACGATAGCTTTGGCGACGTGGACATCGTCATCGAGGCCGTGCCGGAGAAGATGGCGATCAAAAAGGCCGTGTTGCGGGAACTCCAGGCGGTGGTACCCGAGACCACCATCTTCGCCAGCAACACCTCGGCATTGTCGATCAGCGAGATGAGCGCGGCCACCGACCGGCCCAACAAGATGATCGGCATGCATTTCTTCAACCCGGCCCACGTGATGAAGCTGGTGGAGATCATCCCGGGGCTGGAGACCAGCCAGGAGACCATCGACGATGTGGTCATGTTTACTGAGTCGTTGCGCAAGATCGCGGTGGTGGTGCAGGAGTGCCCCGGCTTCCTGGTCAACCGGCTGCTGATGCCCTATCTGAACGAAGCGACCTATTGTCTCCAGGAGGGCGCGGCCACAGCCACCGACATCGACGCGGCCGTGGTGGAATTCGGCATGCCGATGGGGCCGTTCACACTGATGGACATGTTGGGGATCGACGTTTGCCAGTATGTGGGTGATTACCTGTACGACGAATATGGCCCGCGCATGACCCCTGCGCCGCTGTTTTACAAGCTGGTGGAGGCCGGCCGGCTGGGTGAGAAGGTCGGCAAGGGCTTCTACGGCTACGGCGGTGAGACGGACAAACCGGTGCGGGACATCATCGCGGCCTTTGGCCGGGATCCCAAGAGCGAGTTCAGCGTCGAGCGGGTGATCTACCCGTTGATCAACGAGGCGGTACTGGCCGTGCAGGAGAACATCGCAGCGATCCACGACGTGGACATGGCGATGATCGCCGGCACCGGCATGAGTTACGGCGGTGAGCGCAAGGGGCCGCTGGCTATCGCCGACGAGATCGGGCTCGATGTGGTGCTGGATGGTTTGAACAGTTTCTACGCCCTGTACGGCGAGCGCTTCCGACCAGCCCGCCTGCTGCGCACCAAGGTCCGCGCGGGGCACCGGGGCGTGAAGGCGCGCCGCGGGTTCCATGAGTACGCGTAACAAGAAGCTGGAAGCTGGAAACTGGAAGCTGGAAGCTGGAAGCTGGAAGCTGGACAAGGGGGACTTATGGTCGAGAGGAAGCCAGTACAGAGTTACAGAGATCTGGAAGTGTATCAGATCTCGTTCGCGGGAGCGGTGAAAATCCACGAGATGACGATGCGCCTGCCGAGATACGAGTTGTACGAGGAAGGCAGCCAGATCCGCCGTTCGGCCAAAAGCATTCCAGCTAACATCGCTGAGGGGTTTGGTCGGCGACGGTACAAGAACGAGTACATTCACTTCCTGACCATCGCGTTAGCCTCGTGTGACGAAACCCAGGTTCACCTTGACATGCTGCACGCCACCGGCAACTTGGATGCGGCCGCGTACCAGTCGTTTTCGGCTCAATACGACACTCTCGGTAAAAAGCTCAATCGCTTTCTCCAGGGCGTCATTGCCCAACACATTGAGCCATACCGCGACAACGCAACGCCACAGATTCAAGAAGATGACATCCAGTATGTGCTGGAAGCTGGAAACTAGAAACTGGAAACTGGAAACTGGAAACTGGAAGCTGGAAGCTGGAAGCTGGAAGCTGGACAAGGGGGACTTATGGTCGAGAGGAAGCCAGTACAGAGTTACAGAGATCTGGAAGTGTATCAGATCTCGTTCGCGGGAGCGGTGAAAATCCACGAGATGACGATGCGCCTGCCGAGATACGAGTTGTACGAGGAAGGCAGCCAGATCCGCCGTTCGGCCAAAAGCATTCCAGCTAACATCGCTGAGGGGTTTGGTCGGCGACGGTACAAGAACGAGTACATTCACTTCCTGACCATCGCGTTAGCCTCGTGTGACGAAACCCAGGTTCACCTTGACATGCTGCACGCCACCGGCAACTTGGATGCGGCCGCGTACCAGTCGTTTTCGGCTCAATACGACACTCTCGGTAAAAAGCTCAATCGCTTTCTCCAGGGCGTCATTGCCCAACACATTGAGCCATACCGCGACAACGCAACGCCACAGATTCAAGAAGATGACATCCAGTATGTGCTGGAAGCTGGAAACTAGAAACTGGAAACTGGAAACTGGAAACTGGAAGTTGGAAGCTGGAAGCTGGAAGCTGGAAA
>MNXL01000154.1:1534-6313 GCA_001871755.1 Anaerolineae bacterium CG2_30_64_16 | reverse complement strand
ATTGATCTGACGTGCACGCCGGAGGCGATGGCAGGGCTGCAGGCCCACCTCGGCGTGGCGACCGATAACGCCGTGCTGGACTGGCTGGATGTAGACATGCGCCGGGTCGGCCTGCCGTTCATCGGCCCGGCCGACCGGTCGGCGGTTCCCCTGGGCAGTGAAGGCGTCGACTTCTGGGGCTGCCGCCTCCGCAAAGTGGAGACGGAGTTCAATACCTACTACGAGTGGGCAGGCCACCCGCTGGCAGACTGTAAGACGGTGGCAGACATCGAGGCGTACGATTGGCCAGGCCTGGACTGGTGGGACTATGCCGCCATCCCGCGGCTGATCGAGGAGCAGCACGCGGCCGGCCGCCGGGCCATCATGTTCTTCGCTGGCGGCGCCTTCGAGACGCCATGGTACCTGCGCGGGCTGGAGCAGTTCCTCATCGACCTGCGCCAGCAACCGGAGATTGCAGAAGCCATCTCCCGCCGCGTCGAGGAGTACTACCGGCTGCGCGCGCTGCGCGTGCTGGATGTGGCGCGCGACCAGATCGACATCATCGGGTCCGGCGGGGACATCGGCACCCAGCGCGGCATGATGCTCAACCCCGCCCTCTGGCGGCGGCACATCAAGCCCTATACCGGGCGGCTGATCGGCGCCTTCAAGGCGCTCGGCTTCAAGACCTTCTATCACTCATGCGGCTCGCTCGTGCCCGTCATCCCCGACCTGATCGAGGTCGGGCTGGATCTGCTGGATCCGATCCAGCCCCAGGCGGCCGGCATGGCCCCGGAGGCCCTTTTCGAGGCGTTCGGTGACCGGCTCTCATTTCACGGCGGCATCGACGAGCAGGAGCTGTTGCCCCACGGGACGCCCGAGCAGGTCTATCGGGAGACGACCCGCATCATCGACGTCCTGGGGCAGAACGGCGGCTACGTGGTGGCCGCCGCGCACAACGTGCAGGGCGATACGCCGCCGGAGAACGTGGTGGCCATGTGCCAGGCCGCGCGGGACTATCGGTGGCACTAAACACAATGGGGCGAAAACTCGCTTTTAGGCGTCTGTCACTCTGAGCGATGTCTGTCATTCCTTCGCTTCTCTCAGGACAAGTTCTGAGCGGGTTCGCCCCTAACTTCTCGTGACAGCGAGCATCCAGCGAAGAATCTCGCGGCCACGCGGGAACTTGTTCCTTCATTGCATTCAGAGCCTGCCCTGAAAATGCACAGCGAATGGGGAAAACAACGAATCCCTGGCTGTGGCCGGTCTGCGACCGAGCCACCGTTTTCATCCACCGTGGCGACGAGCGCGGCATGAGAAACTGCCCTGAAAATGCACAGCGAATGGGGAAAACAACGAATCCCTGGCTGTGGCCAGTCTGCGACCGAGCCACCGTTTTCATCCACCGTGGCGGCGCGCCCGGCATGAGAAACTGCCCTGAAAACCGCCGCGCCTGTCACTCTGAGCGGGTTGACGGCGTACGGTGCGTCGCGGCGTGACGCCCGCGAAGCCTGCCCTGAGCGCAGCCGAAGGGAGTCTCGGTCGCCGAGAGGAGATTCCCTTCGATTTCACTCAGGACATGCTTCGCTGGTTATAATGAGTTGTCAAGTTATACATGACCGGTGACGGGGACGGCGGCTGCAACGGCGGCCTCGGTCGTCGGCCAGTTATCTACCAGCAGCGGAGTCGTGGACAGCGGCAGGTGCTGGAGCTCAACTTTGTCCATGGCGCGGCGGTAGTCAGCTTCAACGGTGCTGTCGTAGACGCGCGCGTAGATCTGCGTGGTCGAGATGTACTTGTGCCCCAGCAGCTTCTGCACGCCCGTAATCGCCATGCCGGCATTGAGCAAACGGGTGGCAAAGGTATGCCGCAGGCGGTGCGGGCTGACCTTGGGTACGCCAGCGGCCTGGGCGACAGCCGCCAGATGCCGCTGGAGCCACTGGTAGCTCAAGGCTGTGCCGTCCGCTTTGTGCAGCAAGGGGGCGGTACCGGCACAAGGGGCGACTTGCAGATAGGCGGTGAGGGCTTGACAGGCCAATGCCGACAGATACACGATGCGATCCCGCTGGCCCTTGCCCTGGCGCACGAGCAAGCGGCGACCAGGCAGGTCCAAGTCCTGAGCTTGCAGGTCCAAGCACTCACAAGCACGCACCCCGGTATGCGCCAGGACGAAGAAACAGGCGTTTTCCAGGGCCAGTAGTGGGTCAGTGCTCGCTAAGCGGTTGCGGACGAAGGTCTCCAGACGCTGGTTCTCACTCTCGCTGAGGTGGCGTGGCAGGCTATCCGGCCGGGGCAGTGACCGCAGGCGAAAGACGCTGTGGTCGACGGCCTGGCCCTGGTCGGCTTGATAGCGCAGGAAGGCTACAATCGTGGCCAGCACCGGATTGATGCTGTGCGGGGCGATGCCGCGGGCCAACTCGGCCTGTTGAAAAGCCCGCAGATCGGCCAGGGTCAGGTCAGCCAGCTGCTGGCACGGCCGCTGCGCCAGTTGCCAGTCCCAGAAGTGGTGCAAGCGCCAGCGCAGGTTTCTGGCCCGGACCCGCTGGCGGGACGGCTTCCAATGCGGCAGGCAGTGTTGGACATAGGTCAGGCAGGCGGTGCGGATGGCCGCCGGCCAGGTCCGGCCCCAGGTCGTCAAGTCGGGCGGGGTGGTGGTGGCGGCACTGGCGGGACTGGCGGCGGGTGGGAGCGCGGACGCCGGCGGCGCGAGTGGGGCGGGCGGCAGCTGGGGCTGCGCCACGACCTGCGCCATGGCGGCTTGATAGGCCTGGGCCAAGGCTGGATCGGCGCCGGCCGTGTAGATCTCGGTGGTGCTGACCTGGGCATGCCCCAGCAACTTACCCAAGCTGGTGATCGGCATGCCGGCTTCGGTGACTTGGCGGGCAAAGGTGTGGCGCAACTGATGCGGCGTCACCGCGCAGCCGGCTTGCTGGCCATAGTTCCGCAGCAAGCCTTGGATGCCGTTAGTGCTGATGGGGTGGCCACGCTGGTTCAGGAACACCTGCGGGTGCGGGCTGGCGGGCCGGACCTGCAGCCAGGTCAGGAGCACCGCATAGGCATCCGCGGTCAGCAGCACCAGCCGTTCCTTCTGACCTTTGCCGCAGACGCGTATGCGAGCCGGTTGCTCGGCCTGGGCGGGTGCCAGGATGTCGGCCAGCTCCAACGTGACCACTTCCCCCACCCGCAAGCCGGCCCGCCACATCAGCGCAAACCAGGCCCGATCGCGCGGCTGGCTGATGACCGCCCACAGCGCGGCCACGTCCGCATCCCGCAGGTCACGCGGCAGGCGCTTGGCCTGCTTGCCAGCGTGGCGCTTCGGGCGGACCGGGTTGGGCCAGGCCAGATCGCCGCTCTCTTCGGCCAGAAAGTCGAAGAAGACCTTGAGCGCCGCGACCCGGCGCTTGATGGTCGCGGGGCTCCGCCCGGCTTGGTGCTGTTGATCTACAAACGCATCGATGTCGTGCATCGTCACCTCGCGCCAGGCTTGGCTGCAAAAAGCCGCAAACTGGCGCACATCGCTAACGTAATCGATGGGCGTGCGCCGGAGCGGCGCACGCCGCCGCAAGTACTGCTCGAAGGCCTGAATGCTGAGTTGACGGTCCATGAGTTGCTCACTTTCTGGCAGTCGATCGACTACCCTATCATACACCTATGAGTCAACTCATTATAACGCTGGAAGCTCGCCGCGACGAACGTTGACTCGTTAACCCGCTCAGCATGACATTTTCATCGGAATCTCGCCGCAACGCAAGACACGGGACTGACCCGCTCAGCATGACAAGCCAAGGAGGAATTTATGCCCGGTCATACAGGACAAGATCTCTATCGCAAAGCCAAAACCCGCATCCCCGGCGGCACACAACTGCTCTCCAAGCGCCCGGAGATGTTTCTGCCCGAAAACTGGCCCGCGTATTACAGCCGGGCCAAGGGCGCCCAGGTCTGGGACCTGGATGGCAACATGTACTACGACATGAGCTACAACGGCATCGCCGCGTGCATCCTGGGCGCGGCCGATCCCGATGTCGACGAGGCGGTGATCGCGGCGGTCAGGGCCGGCTCGATGTCCACGCTCAACGCGCCGGAGGAGGTGGAACTGGCCGATCTGCTCTGCGAGCTGCACCCCTGGGCCGAGATGGTGCGCTACGCGCGCTGCGGCGGCGAAGCGATGGCGGTGGCGGTACGCCTCGCCCGCGCGCGCACCGGCCGCGACCGGGTGGCCTTCTGCGGCTACCACGGCTGGCACGACTGGTATCTGGCCGCCAACCTGGCCGATGACAAGGCGTTGGACGGTCACTTGCTGTCTGGGCTGGAGCCGGCCGGGGTCCCGAGAGCCTTGCGCGGCAGCGCGCTGCCGTTCCGCTACAACCATTTGGAAGAGCTGGAGGCGATCATCGCGCAGCACGGGGATGAGTTGGCCGCGGTGGTTATGGAGCCGATCAGAAACATGGAGCCGGCGCCCGGCTTCCTTGCCGGGGCGCGAGACATCTGTCACCGCGCCGGCGCACTGCTGGTGGTGGACGAGGTTTCCGTTGGCTGGCGGCTTGTTACAGGCGGCGCCCACCTGGTCTACGGCCTTCAGCCGGACATCGCCGTGTTTGCCAAGGCGATCAGCAACGGCTACCCCATGGCGGCCATCATCGGCACGGCCGACGCCATGCAGGCAGCCCAGCGCACCTTTGTCAGCAGCACCTATTGGACCGAGCGGATCGGCCCGGCCGCGGCCCTGGCGACCATCCGCAAACACCGCCGCGAGAACGTTGCCCTGCACCTCCGCCGCATCGGCCAGATGACGCGCGACGGCTG
>MNXL01000154.1:0-1523 GCA_001871755.1 Anaerolineae bacterium CG2_30_64_16 | reverse complement strand
GCGGGCCTGCCGATCACGATCGGCGGCCTGGTACCGATGAGCAGCTTCGCCATCCAGCACAAGGACGCGCAAGCCGCTTCCACGCTCTTCACGCAGCTCATGCTGGAAAAGGGCTTCCTGGCGACGAAGGCGTTCAACACGACCTTCGCCCACCAGGATCAGGTGATCGAGGAGTATCTCCAGGCGGTAGAGGAGGTTTTCGGGGTGATCGCGCACGCGCTGGAGCAAGGGACGATGCGCGAGATGTTGAAGGGGCCGGTCGCGCACGCCGGGTTCACCCGGCTCAACTAAAAGAACAGGCCCTATCGCGAAACCCATGCTGACCTGATTCTCAAACTGGGACACGCGACCCCGCAAGAACAGACATCGCACTTTGAGGTAGAAGCCAACATGAACTCGCGCGAGTTGATGATCGCGGCGATGCGCCGTGAGCCGACCGAACGCATACCCACCATGCCGCAGATCTGCCACGACCTGCCGGTGCGCATCTACGCGGGGGAGTTCCCCACAGGGGGAAGGGATTGGCTGGACGGATTGCAGCGGTGCATCGAAGACCCGGCCGTCATCTACGATCTGGTCATCCGGCTAGTCCAGCAGGTCGGCTGCGACGGCCTGCGGCTCTTCATCAAGCCGGAGCCGATGCGGATAGTACGCAACGGGGATGAGTTGATCGTGCTGGATCGGGAGACGGGTGACCGCATCGGCCGCATCGACACCCACGGTGGGGGCGAGCTGGTGCCCGACCGCAAGCTGGCGCCGGTCGAGTCGTTGGAGGAGTACCGCACCAGACTGGAACTGATGCGCCGCGAGTTCACCGATGAGAAGATGGCGCTTCTGCGGCAGGCACGCGCCCGCGTGCCCGACCTGTTCGTCGCATCGGCGCCGGGTGGGATCACGATGAACACCTACACCGCGCTGCGCGGGCGCGAGCAGGCGATGATAGATTTCTTCGAGCGCCCCGATTTCGTGAGCGCGGCCATGGACATGCAGGCCGACGTCATGATCGAGCGAGCTGAGCGGCTGCTGACGACCGGGATCGACTGCCTGTACATCGGCGACCCGTCTGCCAGCGCCAGCCTCATCAGCCCCAGGCATTTCGAGCGGTTCTGCCTGCCTGCTTACCAGAAGTTCTGCCGTCATTTCCAGGGCAAGGACACCTTGATCTACATTCACATCTGCGGCAACTCGAGACCGATTCTGGAGATGATGGCGGACACCGGCGCGGACGTCGTCGAGCCGCTGGATCCCCTGGGCGGTGTCGAAGTGGCCGACGCGAAGCGCCGCATCGGAGGGCGTGTCGCTCTAATGGGTGGTGTGAACACGCTCACCCTCGCCAGCGGCACGCCGGAAGAGGTACGAGCTGAGGCCATCCGCAAGTGCCGCGAGGGCGGGCCGCACGGCTACATCCTGGCTGCCGGCGACATGGTGCCGCCCGGCACGACCCTGGCGAACCTGCAGGCAATGGTGGATGTGGTGACCAAGAGCTTATGGCGCGCCGAATCCGATTGAGTTGAGCAGTTCCA